>JASHPP010000706.1 GCA_030038035.1 Trebonia sp. | reverse complement strand
CGCCATGCTCGCCGCGCTCCCGGCGGCTAACGTCCGCGCGCTGTTCCCCGCTGCTGGCGCGTTCGTGCTGCGCACCGACCGCGGCCCGCGCGGCCTGCGCGACCTGCGCGCCCTGCTCGCCGAGGTGCGGCAGCGCGGCTACGCGACCGAGGACGGCGACGTGACCCCCGGCCTGAAGTCGGTGGCCGCCGCGGTGCTCGACCACACCGGCCACCCCGAGGCCGGCGTCGCGGTGACGTTCCCGGCGGCCGAGGTCGGCGACGCGGGCTTCGCCCGCATCGCGTCGCTGGTGGTTGCCGCGGCCGCCGAGATCAGCCGCCGCATCAGGGGCTCGTGACCCGACTCTCTTAGCTGATTTCCTGCACGTAGCGTCCGAGACGGCGTCTGATCGCCTCCGCTACGGCATCACGTTCACCGCCATGTGCGACAGCTTTTGCCGGGGCTATCTCGAATGCCGCCCTGCTCAGGGTGGCTGCATCGGTACCGATAACCAGGCTCACCCGGATCGGTGCGGGTGTTCCGTTAACACCAGGCTGAGTGTCGATGTCAAAGACATAGATCCAGTCGCTCGGCTGGGAAGCATGGTCGTCTAGAAGCCGCCAGGTGCCGTCTGGCTGTTCATGAAGTTCTGGTCCTCCGAGGAAGGGCTGCCAGGAATCCCAAACTGGCTGAGGAAGCGCCAGCGCACATCCGACCGATGTGTCTCGTCTGGTGATCTGGAACTTGAAGGCGATCTGGTAGAAGGTACGTTTGAAAACGTTAGATATGTTCGGCCCCTCCACCTTCCGGCTCGCCCATTCAGGATTCTCCGCGAGCTGCTCAGGAAAGCGCTCCTTATGCAGATCGAGGGCGCTGGTAAGAGCTGAAACCGCATGAGTGTAGCTACCGTGCGTGTCCGTAGTCTGAAGCTCGATCACGCCGTATCTCCCGCTAGCGATGGCGGGCTCATCTGGCCTGGGCACGGAATCTATCGGATGGACAGGAAGGAGTTCTATGACGGTGATGTCGAATGACAGTTCGGGGGATGCCGGAGTCTTGGCGAGGCTGATCTCCCCGCCAAGCTTGTCTTGGAAATAAACAAAGACGCGACCGCCGCTACCTACCGCATTAAGGATCTCCGATCGGCCGTCCACGTCGCCGAGCGCGACTACGGGGCGGATCAGGACTGGATCAAGCGGTGGTATTCCGTACAGACGGCAAACCATGTCGCTTAGAAGGCCGTCGTCTAGGGCTCGGTAGGGGCAAACCAGCCAGTCTTGCCGGGGGCCGTTGCTGCTTGCGCTGATCGTGCAGACGCCGCGTGAGGGTGCAGCCTTAATGCATAGTGTGCTGCGCTTCAAGGTGTGGGTCAGGAACGGGCAGCGTTTGGATTCTTGGTCCTCAATTGGCGTGTCACCATAGGAGACGGTCGGAAAAACTCTATGCCCGAACCATTCGGCTATGTGGGGCCGTGATGTCGCACGGTCAGGCTGCGAAGCGCTCTTTACCTGCCGGTCAGGACTCAAGATCGGCCCTTCTGGTGGTGCTGACATCAGATAGCCCCGGCAGGCCGGGAGCTAGTTCCCCATTTGTACCAAGAAACTTCACGGGACGGCGGCGGAAAGGCGCGTGCAATCGTTCGCCTAGCCGACCGTCGAGGCACCGGCGGATTTCCGACGCGATAGCTTCGGACAGTTGGGCAGGCACGGCGTTGCCCACTTGCTCGTACTGGCTGCTTCGAGGACCGTGGAATACGAAACTGTCGGGAAAGCCCTGAAGTCTGGCTGCCTCGCGGATCGTTATCGTCCGGTCCTGCTCCGGGTGCGTGTATTCACCTGACTTCGGAT
Organism: Trebonia sp.; assembly: GCA_030038035.1. The sequence goes on along the minus strand of JASHPP010000706.1, from coordinate 8,414 downwards.
CGCGGAATCGTGTGATCACGGCGCGTGGCACTCCATCCCATGTCATCCGCCGATATCGCCGGGTGTGGTCCTTCCGTAGCGCCCGTTGCATGCCTGATGGCAGCAACTCGTGCGGCAAGTCCCGCCAGTCCTGACCAGGCTTGATGCTGGCCAGCCTGGTGAGGTTAGCTGGCGAGAGCCGTGCCGCGTAGTGGTTAGACAGCTCGCCGTTCAGGCCTGCGCGCATCATCTTCTGGTACGCGCTTACAGGCGGACCCACGTAGTGCGATGTTTCTTCCCCGGCAACGACTGGCGGCAGGTCACCGATCGCCTCGAAGGCCGTGACGAAGCCCTCCAATTGCCACGCCGGGATAGTGCAGTTCGGCAGCAGGTCCCCGATCCTGGCCCTGCCTACGGAAGGACGCGGGAAACCATATCCGGCCGGGATAGCAAGATCCTTACGCCAAGCGATGATGATCAGGCGCCAGCGCATCTGCGGCGCTCCGTACTGGGCCGCCAGCAGCTCGGCACACGCAGCCTCGTACCCTACCTCGCTGAGCCCCTCCAAGATCGCCTGCAGGTAGGCCCCTCCGGCGAGAGTGACCAGGCCGGGCACATTTTCGATGACTACACACCGTGGCCGTAGCTGGGAGGCAAGCCGCAGTACCTCCCGGAACAGGTTGTTCCGTATGTCCCAGACAACGCGCGACCCGATGATAGAGAACCCTTGACAGGGCGGCCCGGCAAAGAGCAGGTGGAGCTGACCGGGCGCGATGTCAGCAGCGCTCATCACCTTGGCCGCGTCGACGTCGCGGAGGTCCGCGGTGAGGAATTCACCAGGCAGGTTGGCCCGGTGAGTCAAGCTGCAAGCGAGATCAACATCTGTGGCGAGCCGAAGATCCCAGCCGGCCCGCACCAGCCCTAGAGACGCGCCGCCAGCCCCGGAGAACAGATCAATAGCAGTCGGGGTCATGAGGTCAGCTTGCCATCTGCCGCTGACATTCACCGGGATGTTCGACGTCTCGGGCTTTGTGTCACAGGCGAGCTATGGTGGCGGCGATGCCTTCGGGGAGGACGTCGTCGCGCAGCGTCCCGGCGGTGATTCCGGCGTCGAGGAGCGTCAGTACAGCGCACCCCGAGCGGAGGTACCATCTCCGGTTGGTGTTATCGTCGCAAGAGAAAGGGCCCAGGGGCTGTCACACTCCTGCGGGCTGCGCCGTCCCTCGGGTATGAACAATCACGAATCCAGGCAGGGGGCACCGGATGTCCGACATCGGCGTGCCGCGTGACGCGGTACCGGTAACGGGGACGCACCGGGCGGCTCCCGATTCGCGGCGCTGGCTGATCCTGGCGACCGTGGGACTCGCCCAGCTCATGATCGTCCTCGACCTCACGGTGGTGAACATCGCGCTGCCGTCCGCGCAGCACACGCTGCACTTCGCCACCGTGGACAGGCAGTGGGTGGTGACGGCGTACGCGCTGACGTTCGGCAGCCTGCTGCTGCTGGGCGGGCGGCTGGCCGACCTGCTCGGCCGCAAGGTCACATTCATGATCGGCCTGGCCGGCTTCGCGGTCGTGTCCGCCGTGGGCGGAGCGTCCGTCACCTTTGCCATGCTGGTGACGGCCCGCGCCTGCCAGGGCGGCTTCGCGGCGGTCATGGCGCCGTCGGCGCTGTCGATCCTGACCAACACGTTCCAGGATCCCAAGGACCGCGGCAAGGCGTTCGGGGTGTTCGGCTCGATCGCCGGGGCCGGCAGCGCGGTGGGCCTGCTGCTTGGCGGGGCGCTGACGTCGTACCTGTCCTGGCGGTGGACCCTGTACGTCAACCTGTTCTTCGCCGGGGTGGCGCTGATCGGCGCGACGATGCTGCTGCGGAGGGAGCCCGCCCGCGGCGGTCAGCGGCTGGACCTGCCCGGCGCCGTCCTGGTCGGCGGGGCGATGTTCTGCCTGGTCTACGGGCTCGGCAACGCCGCCACGCACAGCTGGCACACGCCGTCGACGTGGGGCTTCCTCGTCGCGGGCGTCATCGGGCTGGCGGCGTTCGCCGTCTGGCAGACGCGCGCGAGGCAGCCGCTGCTGCCGCCCCGGGTGGTGCTCGACCGCAACCGCGGCGGCGCCTACCTGGCGATGCTCACCGCCAGCTCCGGCATGTTCGGCATCTTCTTGTTCGTCACCTACTACCTGCAGACCAGCCTGGGCTACTCGCCGGTCGTCACCGGGTTCGCCTACCTGCCGATGGTTGCCACGCTGATGGTCACCGGCATCGTCGGGCAGATCGTGCTGATGCCGCGGACCGGTCCCAAGCCGCTGGTCGGGCTCGGCATGCTGATCGCGGCGGCCGGCATGGTCTGGCTGACCGGGATCGGCGTCCATTCCGGGTACGCGTCGGCCATCCTCGGGCCGCTGCTGGTGACCGCGCTCGGCCTCGGGCTGGTGATCGCGCCCGCGGTGAACACCGGCACGTACGGCGTCGCGCCGTACGACGCGGGCGTGGCGTCGGCGACGGTCAGCGTCGGCCAGCAGCTCGGCGGCTCGATCGGCACCGCGCTGCTGAACACGCTGGTAGCCAGCGCCACCGCGAGCTTCCTGGCATCCCACCTGAACCCGCGGACCATCGTGGCCGGCCACCCCAGCCCGGCGCTCGTGCAGCAGTCGCTCGTGCACGGCTATATCGTCGGCTTCTGGTGGACGGCGGCCATCTTCGCGCTCGGCGCCGTGGTGTGCGGGACGCTGCTGAAGCGCGGGCCGCTGTACCCGCGGCAGGCACGCGCCGCCGGTTCCGCGATCGCGCCCGCGACCGCGGAACCGGCGGCGGCACGGGCGGAAACCGTCGTCCGCCCGGCGGAGTGACCGGCGGCCAGGATAACGGGGAGGAAGATGCCGCCCCTGACCGGTATTTTCCTTCCCGAAAATCGCCCTGTCCGGAATATCCGGTTCCGGGATTCCGGCATACCGGGCATATCGCATCGTCGGGCGGCAGCGCGGTCGGCCGCGGTCACCGCGCCAAGCACAGCGGAGAACGGGTGGCGCGGTACGCCGAGCCAGTCCGCCCAGGCGCCGAACTACCGGCTGTCATCGAGCAGCGTCTCACCGATGTCGAAGACCACCGACACCACAGCCATGTCCGCGCTCCCTCGCGCTAATTTGTGATTGTTGCCTGCCAGCGGCCACGGGACAGATGGACAGTGCCGTCTGGGGTGATCCTGGCCTTGGCGCCATAGGCCGGGAGGGATCCGTCGCAGAGCCATTGGCTGCGAAGGTCATCGAGGGTGTCCCAGAGGCGTTGTGGGCCAGCCTGATGGATGACGGGTGACTTGTTCCCTTTGGCCGTGGCCCGTGCCCAGGAACCGTCGGGGTGCAGTATCCACGCGGTCCGGGTGCCATCCGGGTCTTCCTCGTAGTGATGGACGACGTCAGGCACCATGATGCCGAAGGTGGAGTAGAGGTCCCAGGCCTGGTTGACGTTGATGACAGGAAGCTGGCTGCTGGCGACATGGTCGCCGTCGGCTTCGCGAATGGCTGTGAAGCGGTCGGGCATCACATGCCGGCAGCTAGAGCCGGTGCGGGCGTCCATGAAGCCGGCGCGGTCCCATTCGGTGCGGCCGGTCGCGCCACCGTCGGGTGTCTTGTCGGCGGTGAGGATGAGGTTGGTGCCGCTGATCGTGGTGACGAGTCGGCCGTCAGGACGTAGCGCGGCAAGCCAGCTGGCGGGGATCGGGCGGACGGCTACGGTGGCGATGATGCGATCGTAGGTGCCTGGGAGAGGTCCGGTCGCGTCGACAGCGCGCACGTCGGGACGGAAGCTTATCTTGTCGAGCCGCTCGGCGGCGATTTTGGTGAGGTACTCGTCGACGTCGATGCTCACCACGTGCGCGTCGCTGAGCCGGGCGGAAAGGAGCGCGGCACCGTACCCGCTGCCGGTTCCGACGTCGAGGATATCCATGTCGTCGGTGATCATGGCGTGCCGGTACATCTGCACGAGCAGGCTGGGCAGCGTGGCTGATGAGGTCGGGCGCCCTGTCGCCTGGTCGCCGGAGACGGCGTGGTCGGCGTGTGCCGTGTCGATCTGCGTGACGACGGACTGGTCGTAGTAGGCGGCTTCCAGCCACGCCTCAGGGTCGGCGGGACCATCGCGGACTTCCCAGGTGTCGTGCCACATGCCGAGACCCGGGGCCACTCGGGCCCACCAGCGCGGGATGAAAACGTGCCGGGGAATAGCGGCGACGGCGGGTCGCCAGCGGGATACCGAGTGCGTTGTCCCGGCGGCGAGACGCTGTGCGTATGGTTTCCAGTTCACTCGGGCTTCTTGGATGGGTCACAGTCGTTGCTGTCGGCGGGAGAGCAGGTGACGCAGGAGTCACGCTCTGGCACGACAGCCAGGATCTCACGCCACGCGCGTCCAGCGAAGAGGTCGCCGAGCGGCGTCTCGTGCACGTTCCCTGCGACAAGGAACCGGCCAAGGACGCACGGGGTTAGCTGGCCATCCATGCCGATCGCGGCGCGGCCCTTGCCGCACCGGCCGCACAGTTCCGAGACGAGAGGCTCAGCGCCACGAGCCGCGCGCCCAATGCCGCGGGAGCGGTCGGCGTGCATCGCCGTGACACCGAGGGAGCGCAGGTCGGTCATCGCGGCGTCGATGTCCTGTCCCTCGACCACCGCAACGAGCCCGGCGCGAACGCGGATGCCCTGCTTAACGGCTTCGGCGATGTTGGCTCGGGTGCGGGCGTGGCTGCCTCGACTGCCGGTGACCTCGGTATGCTTTCCGGGGTCCGCGGAATACCAGGAAAACCCGATGGACACACTCGGCTGGGCGAACAGCCCCCATAGTTCCGGGGTGACGCGCACGAGGTTAGTGTAGACGTCCACCTTCAGGCCAACGCTGAGGGCATGGCGCGCGAGGCGGGGTAGGCCGGGCTCGAGGGTCGGCTCGCCGCCGATGAACTGGACGGTCTTCACGCCGAGAGCGGCAGCTTGGTCCATTACGCGTTCCCAGTCCTCTGTGGTCATCGAGCCGTGCCCGCCGTGGGGACCGCTTTCGCTGTAGCAGTGGGCGCACTGGAGCTGGCAGAACTGGGTGATCTCCAGTTCGAGGAACGACGGGATGGTGGCCGGGCCGTTATCGTTGGCTGTGGTTGGGGGTGTGGGCTCGGCTTCTGTGGTCGTCATATTCCTTCCTCCGGTCTCCGGGCTTGGGCAGGCATGGGATAGCGATGGCGCGTCTCCGAGTGTCGGCGAGGCTCCGCATGGGGGTTGCGTTCCGCCAACATGTGTTCTCTTTTCTCCTAAGATAATCAGATCAACGGCGGCGTATGTTGTCAATCTCTTAGGAAAAAGATTTGATGCAAGCTGTCTTACATGATCGAGTGGGCGCAGCCACGCTCGGTGCCAGGTACTCTCTTAGGAAAATAACGTGCGGGGGCAGGTTCGACTTGAGTTGAGGGATGGCTTCTAGTGCCTGGCAGAAATTCTCGCTACCCGGAGATCGCTGCGTTGCTGCGGACCCGCATCCTTGCAGGAGAGTGGGCACCGGGGAGCACCCTGCCCACGCTGGATGCCCTGGCTGCGGAGTATGGCGCGGACAAGAATACGATCTCACGCGCTATCAGTGAGATCCTGGAGCCGGAGGGGATGGTCTGGGCCGTCCCGAAGCGCGGCACGATCGTCCGGTACGGGATGGTCCGGCCGCACCGGATGCGCGGCAACCTGGTCAAGCGGAACCTCGCCACGAGCGGTCCCGGCTATAGCTTCCCGTCCGCTTCGGGGCAGGAAGTCTGGCGGCACCACATCACGCCGACCGCCAAGCCCGAAAAGCTGAACGAGCCACGCATCGCCAGGCTGCTTAAGGTTCGCGAAGGCACCGAGGTACTGCTCAGGCATCGCGTCACCGGGCCGGAGGCTGAACCGCCGTTCCAGATAAGCAACTCGTGGATTCACCCGCGGGTCGCCAGCATTCCCGGCGTGTCCGGGCAGGCACCAGGCCCGGGGGACTGGCTATACCGCATCGAGAAGGTGGGACACGGCCCGTTGTCGTGGATGGAATACCACCGGGCCAGGATGCCCACCAAGACCGAGGCAGCGGAGTTGCAAATCCCCATGACCATGCCGGTACTGGAGATAATCCGCGTCGGGCGGTCCGCCGCCGACGGCGAGCCGGTTGAGGTTACTGAGTACGTGATCCCCAGCGACCGGGTCGAGACCGTGCACGAACTCCACCGAGACGATTCAGCGGCGTGGCCCTGGTCAGAGTACGACACCGAGGACGGCGGCTAGGCCCTGCCCGCCAGTCTGGCCGCGGCACCCAGGACCAGGGAGCTGCCCTCCCGCTCCTGCCAGGCGCCGTCAGGCACGTCCACGACGATCACTGTGACGTTGTCCGGCGCACCAGCGGAATAAGCCAGCCGGACCAGGCTGTCGGCCGCATGGTCAAGGTCGCCGCCATCGGCCAGCACCTCGCGGATGGCGCCGGGGCTGACGACCGCGCTCAGGCCATCGGAGCAGATCAGATAGCGGTCGCCGGGCGCCGCGGACCGCAGGGTAAGGTCCGGGGACCACCCAGGCCGCGCATCGAGAAAACGCACAAGGTACGCGCTGATGGGCTCTGGCATGGGGGCGGCCACAAGGTTGCTGACGACGTGATCTTCGGTGATCTGCTTGAGGACTTGGTGCCTCAACCGGTAAGCGCGCGAGTCACCGATGTGTGCGATGGCCACGTGACTTCCCGACCAGAGCATCGCGGTCAGGGTAGAGCCCATGCTAGCCAGGCCAGGATCGGCCTCGGCCTTGGCAGCGAGCTGCCTGTTCGCCGCACCGATCGCCGCACCGAGGATGGTCGTCAGCCCTTCGGTATCCGCGGCGACATCGAACGGCCGGATCGCGTCGATCACTGTAGCGCTCGCGACATCACCGGCATCATGCCCGCCCATGCCGTCCGCCACCGCGCAGAGCCACCGGCCGGCATATGCCGAATCTTCGTTCCCCTCGCGGACCAGCCCCGGACTCGAAGCGGCGGCGACCCGTGATGATGACACTTGCTGTCCCCCCGTCTTGGGGCAGGTGACATGTCTGTTTTACACCTCGCCGCGGTTCATCGCGATCAGCCGGCCGAGCACCTTGCCGCCGCTGACCCGCAGCCCGTCGTGCTCGTACTCGTTGGTCACCCAGGGCCGCAGCCCGCGGATCCGCGCGGCCGTCCGCGCTGACAGCTCCACCGGCACGTACATGTCGTCGTAGTACACCGCGGCCGCCGCGGGCACCTCGCAGGCCGCCAGCCGGGCCGGGTCGTAGAGCGCAGGCCAGTCCTCCCGTGCCGCCAGCAGGTCGGCTGCCTCGCGCAGCGGCCGCAGCGCCGGGTCGAGGTCGACCATCCACGGGTAGACCATCTCCCCGGTGAAGTACAGCGGGGCGTCCCCGGCCAGCGCGGCCGCCGCGCCGAACTCAGGGAACTCCGCCCGCACCCGCTGCGCCGCCCACCCGGTGGCCGCGCCCTGCGCGTAGCAGGCCTCGTGCAGCACCGCGTACAGCGGCGCGGCGGCGAAGCTGACCCGCCTGGCGACATCCCACAGGAAAGCGTCCGACAGCCCGCCGTCGCCGTCGAACGGGTTCTCAAGCAGGTAGTGCAGTTCGTGGCTGCCGGTGCCCGACCCGAGCATGCCCCCGATCGCCTGGAACCCCTCGACGGTCAGCGGCGCGCCGCCGGGCAGCCGCACGGCGTGCTCGGCCAGGTAGCGCGCGATCGCGCGGGCCCGCGACTCGTCCTCGGGGTAGCGCGAGTAATGCGCCGCGTTCCTCGCCGCCACCCGCCGGTAGGTGATCCGGTACACGTCGTCGGCGCGGGTGTCCAGCCCTGGCAGGCCCCCGGTGATCAGCGCCTCGCGCATGCCGTGCGGCGCGAACGACAGGTAGGTGACCGCGCAGAACCCGCCGAAGCTCTGCCCGAGCACGCTCCACGGCTCGCCCCCCGCCAGCTCACGGCGGATCAGCTCGGCGTCGAGCACGATGGCATCCGCCCGGAACAGCGCCAGGTGCTCCGCCTGCGCCCGCCCCGGCCCGAGCCCGGCGAGCGACCTGGCGGTGATCCGCGACGACCGGCCGGTGCCGCGCTGGTCGAGCAGCAGCACCCGGTAGTCGTCCAGAGCCCGGTCCAGCCAGCTCTCCCGGCCGACCGGCCGCTGCGCCGCGAACCCGGGGCCGCCCTGCAGGAACACCAGCCACGGCAGGCGGTCGGCGCGGCCGGCCCTGTCCGCGGCGACCACCTCCCGCGCGAACACCTCGATCTGCTCCCCGTCCGGGCGGGCGTGGTCGAGCGGCACGAGGAACGTGTGGTCGGTCAGGACGGTGCCGGGATGACGGAAGCTGGTCACGAACCGAACGGTACCGTCGGGGCTGCCTGGCTGGCCTGGCCGCCCCACCGGGTGACCGACACGAGCGCCGCCCCG
>JASHPP010000705.1 GCA_030038035.1 Trebonia sp. | reverse complement strand
CGCGCTGACCTGACTCAGGTCGATCTCGTAGCTGGCGCCATCGAGCCGCCTCCATTCTGCGTAGTGCGCTATTTATCCGCATCGTATTGTATTTCAATTGCGGAATTGGATGGGTTCGCGGTACATGACATGCCTGGCGTTGCGGGGATGCCCTATTACGGCGTTGCCCGAATTTCCGGCTCTGCGGATATCGGGCTGTATGGCGCGGGCGACGTTACCGGCAGCGGGGCGAAGGCCTCGCCGGGAGCGGCGACCCTTGCGAATCGGGCGCATGACGCCGGTGACGCGGTTGGCGCCCGTGGCGCGATTCCACCGGCAGGCTCTGGCTGGCACCGGCCGTGCGGCATCCTTAGAGGCATGGCGCTCGCGTCTGCCGGCCAGCTGCCGCCGCCGAGGGACCCCTCGGGGCCGTACCGGGTGTGCTTCGTCTGCCTCGGCAACATCTGCCGGTCCCCGATGGCCGAGGCCGTGCTGCGCGCGAAGGCGGCCGCGGCCGGGCTGGCCGACCGGGTGACCGTCGACAGCGCGGGCACCGGTGACTGGCACGTGGGGCAGCAGATGAATCACGGGGCGAGGGTGCTGCTGGCCAAGCGGAGCTACGACGGCTCCGCCCACCGCGCGCGCCAGTTCCACGAGTCCTGGCTGGCCGAACGCGACCTCATCCTCGCCATGGACGCCAGCAACCTCGCCACCCTCCGGCGCCTGGCCAGGGGCGGCACGTACCACAGGGTCAGGCTGTTCGGTGAGGTCGCCGGCCTGGCTGGCGCGGATGTCCCCGACCCGTACGGGGGCACGCCCGCCGAGTTCGCCCGCGTCCTTGACCTCCTCGAATCCGGCATGGAGCGCCTCGTGGGCCAGTTGTCGACGCTGCTGGCCGCGCCCGCAGCCGAGCGCTAGAAGGCGCTAGAAGGCGCTGGCCCCGAACGCCTCGTCGTCGGGCTCGGACAGCTCCTCGCCCTCCTCGGCGCGGGCGGCGGGGGAGAGCGGGATCCTGACCTGGAAGTCGGCGCCCTGGCCGGGTGCGGTGCGGACCGCGACCGTGCCGCCGTGCGCGGCCACCTGCCCGGCGACGATGGCGAGCCCGAGGCCCGTCCCCCCCGATTCCCGGCTCCTGGCCTTGTCCGCGCGGTAGAAGCGCTCGAACACGCGGCGGGCTTGTTCTGCTGTCATGCCTGGGCCGTCATCCTCGACGTCAAGCACCACGGCCGGCACCGGGCGGCGGCCCGGCCTGGCTGCCTGCGGCCCGCGCCCGGCCGGCCGCGCCGGTCCCGGCGACTGCGCGACAGCCGGGACAGCCGGGACAGGCGGGACAGCCGGGATAAGCGTGCCTGAGGCGATCTTCACCCGCACCGGCGTGCCCGTCGGAGTGTGCGTGATCGCGTTGTTCACCAGGTTCCCGATCACCTGCCGCAGCCGCGCCTCGTCGCCGTCCACGATGAACGCGGCACCCGGCGCGACGAGGAGGTCGATCGGCCGGTCCGGCGCCACGATCCGCGCGTCCTGCACCGCGTCGGCTGCCAGCTGCAGCAGGTCCACCGGGGCGATGTCAAGCGGCCGCTGCTGGTCCAGCCTGGCGAGCTGCAGCAGGTCCTCGACAAGCAGCCCCATCCGCGCCGCCTCGGCCTCGAGCCGCTGCATGATGCGGTCGAGGTCCTCGCGGGACAGCCCCTCAGGGGAGTGACCGTTCGCCTGCGCCGAGGAGCCACTGCCCGTTCGGGATAGTGGGTCTCGATTTTCCCGCATTCCGCCGCGCTGGCGGTAATACTCGGCGAAGCCGCGGATCGTGGTCAGCGGGGTGCGCAGCTCGTGGCTGGCGTCGGCGATGAACCGGCGCATCCGCTCCTCTGACTCGTGCGCGGCCTGCTCGGACTCCTCCTGCGCGTGGAACGCCGTCTCGATCTGGCTGAGCATGGTGTTCAGCGAACGGCCGAGGCTGCCGATCTCGGTGCGCGGGTCGCGTTCGGGTACGCGGTGGTTCAGGTGGCCCCTGGCGATCTGCCCCGCGGTCAGCTCGATGTCGTCAAGCGGCCGGAGATTGGCCCTGACCACCCCGACCCCCACGATCGCGAGCACGATCACGATCGCGCTGCCGACGATCAGCTCCACCGTGATCAGCCGCTGAATCTCCGCGCCGACCGGCCCGAGATCCGCCGCCACCACGAGGATGCCCGTCTCCTGGGCGCCCGTGGTCGTGTCGGTGACCGGCATGACTTGCCCCAGTACGCGCCATGTGTCGCTGCCGGACTGAGCGGGCACGGTAATGAACACGGCATTCTTCGAACTGGCCCAGGTGTCGCTGGCCGGCAATTGCGGGAGGGACTGCGGCGGGCTGGATCCGCCCAGGCCGGGAAAGCTAGGTCCGGAGTAACCCGCGACGAGCTGGCTTCCCGGCTGCTGAACCGCGGCGATGATGCCTGGCGAGTTGGTGGAGAAAGTCACCCCGAGCTCGGTGTGGAGTTGGGAGTTGGTCAGCTCGTTGAACACGTTCTGTAGGTTGGTGTCGCGCTGCGTGTACAGGTACGACCGCAGCACGACGACGCTGGCGATGCTTATCGCCGCAAGCGCCATGATCACCAGCGCGAGGACCGCGGTGATCAGCTTGGTGCGCAGCGACGTCCGGTCGGAAATCTGCCGCAGCCCGTCCCAGGGCCGCGCACTCCTGTGGCTTGCCGGCGCGTTCGCTCCCATCATGGCCGGCCGCCTGCCTACGAGGACGGGAGCCGCAGCACGTAGCCGACGCCGCGCAGCGTATGGATCAGCCGGGGCTCCTTGGTGTCGATCTTGCGGCGGAGCACGGAGACGTACGACTCCACGATCCCGGTGTCGCCGCGGAAGTCGTAGTCCCAGACGTGGTCCAGGATCTGCATCTTGGACAGCACGCGGTTGGCGTTGCTCATGAA
>JASHPP010000704.1 GCA_030038035.1 Trebonia sp. | reverse complement strand
GCCGCTGAACCCCGCGCTCGGCGTCGCCGAGCTCACGGCCGAGCTCGCCGACCTGGGCGCGTCCCGCCTGCTGCACGATGGCGCGGCTACGGCCGCCGCGGCCGCGGCCGCGGCGGCCGTAGCCCCCTGCGTATTCGGCATGGACGGCACCGTCCTGCACATCGACGGCCAGGCCAGCGACCCATGTGGCCCATGTGGCCCAGATGACCCAAGTGGCCTAGGCGCCCCGGGCGACCCTGACGCACTGGCCCTCTTGCTGCATACCAGCGGCACCACGAGCAAGCCGAAGACCGTGCCCATCCGTCAGCGCAACCTCGTCGCGTCGACCGGTGCGGTTGCGCGGACCTACGGGCTGACCGGAGACGACGTGACGATGTGCGTCATGCCGCTCTTCCACGTGCACGGCCTCGTCGCCGCGGTGCTTGGCACGCTGTCGACGGGCGGCACCGTGGTCCTGCCGCGATTCCGGCCGTCCACGTTCTGGGCGGACGCAGCCGAGCACGGCGCGACCTGGTACACGGCGGTCCCGACCATCCACGCGCGCCTGCTTGCCCGGGCCGCCGAACTCCCCGCGCCGCCCCGGCACCGGCTGCGGTTCGTGCGCTCCTGCTCGGCGCCGCTGCCCACGGTTTTGTGGCGGCGCTACGAGGACGCGATCGGCGTGCCGCTCGTCGAGGCGTACGGCATGACCGAGGCTGCCCACCAGATGGCGTCCAATCCGCTGCCGCCAGGCGAACGCCGGCCGGGGACCGTCGGCCGGGCAACCGGTACCGAGATCACGGCGCTGGGCGACGACTGGCAGCCGGTGCCCGCGGGCGAGCGGGGCGAGGTAGCGGTGCGCGGCCCGTCCGTCGTCGACGAGTACCTCGGCGATCCGGCCGCGACGGCCGCCGCGTTCCGTGACGGCTGGTTCCGCACCGGCGACGTCGGCACGCTGAGCGCGGACGGCTACCTCACCCTGGTGGGCCGGGTCAAGGAGCTGATCAACCGGGCAGGGGAGAAGATCTCGCCGTACGAGGTGGAGGACGCGCTGCTCGCCCACCCCGCTGTCGCCGAGGCGGCGGCGTACCCCGTGCCGGACGAGAAGTACGGGGAACTCGTGGGGGTCGTCGTCGTCCTGCGGGGCGAGGCCACGCCCAGGGAACTCGCCGCGCACTGCGCGGACCGCCTCGCGGCCTTCAAGCGGCCGGCCCGGGTGACGATCCTGCCCGAGATACCGAAGGGACCGACGGGCAAGGTGCAGCGCCGTACCCTGGCCACCCTGGTGGAGCAGTGAAGGTCGCGGTCGTCGGCGCCGGGGCGATCGGCGCCTACGTTGGCGCGGCACTGCACCGCGGCGGCGCGGACGTCCACCTGATCGCGCGCGGCGAACACCTGGCGGCCATGCGGCGCGGCGGCGTGACCGTGCTCAGCCCGCGCGGCGACTTCCGCGCCCATCCCCACGCGACGGCCGATCCCGCGGAAATCGGGCCGGTCGACGTCGTCTTCCTCGGCTTGAAGGCGTACAGCTACGCCGGCGCCGGAGATCTACTCAAGCCGCTGCTGGGACCGGGCACCGGCGTTGTCGCCGCGCAGAACGGCATCCCCTGGTGGTACTTCCACGGGCTCGCGGGCCCGCACGAGGGCCGCCGGGTCGAGGCCGTTGACCCGGGCGGTGCGGTCTCCGCCGTGATCCCGCCCTGCCAGGCCATCGGGTGCGTCGTGTACTGCTCGACCGAGATCGAATCACCCGGGGTGATCCGCCATGTCGAGGGCACCCGGTTTTCCATCGGCGAGCCCGACGGCACGATCTCGCCGCGCTGCACGGCGTTCAGCCAGGCGATGGCCGCCGGCGGCCTGAAGTGCCCCGTGGAGACCGACCTGCGCTCCGACATCTGGCTCAAGCTGATGGGCAACGTGGCGTTCAACCCGATCAGCGTGCTCACGGGTGCGACGATGGGGCAGATCGCCGCGCACCCAGGCACGCGTCAGCTGGCCCTGCGCATGATGCATGAGACGGCCGAGATCGCCGCCAGCCTCGGCAGCCCGCCCAAGATCTCGGTCGAGCGCCGGTTCGAGGGCGCGGCGAAGGTCGGCGGTCACAAGACGTCGATGCTGATCGACTTCGAGGCGGGCAAGCCCCTGGAGTCGGACGCCCTGCTCAAGGCGCCCGTCGAACTGGCCCGGCTGGCTGGCGTGCCGGCCGCCGCCATTGAGATGGTCACCGCGCTCATCGACCTGCTCACCCGTCCGGGCGCGATCAGGTCGCGCGACACGACGCCCAGCCCCGCGTGACGCCCCGCCCGCTGCCAGGCACGGGCGTCAGGGACCTATGAGCCGGGGCCGCCCGCGGCCGCTGCACCGGCTTCTCCGGCGGCGTGCACCGCGCAGCCCCGGGAGGCGGCGGCGGGGGAGTCGTCAAGGAAGGCCTGGCCGCAGTCCGCGGCGGCGCAGGACTTAAGGCGCGGCCACGCGCCGGCCGCGGCGGACTGGGCGATGGCGACGGCGACGGCGGCCACGACTCCGGAGTAACTGGCGCGGGCCGCACTGGCCAGGTCGACCGCGCTCCGGGGATCGATGGTGAGGACCAGCCGCCCGTCGGCCAGCGCCCTGGTCAGCCGGGCCGCGGCGTCGGCGTCGGGCCGCCCGTCGGTATGGGCCGCGAGGACGTCCCTGACCGACGCGCGCAGCCGGAGCAGCGCGGCGTGTTCTGAGCCGGTCAGGCCGGCATCGCCGGGCAGCAGCGC
>JASHPP010000703.1 GCA_030038035.1 Trebonia sp. | reverse complement strand
TGGTCCCGCACGGCGTCGACCGCGACCTGACCGTCGCCGAGTTCCGCCAGGGAAGGCAGCCGTGACCGGCGTCGCCGCGTGTCCGGAACCAGGTGCCGCGGCGGGGGAGCGTGCCGAGGCGCCCGTGCTGCTTTCCGTCAACGTCGGCATGCCGCACAACGTGCCATGGCAGGGCAAGACCGTATACACCGGCGTGTGGAAGCGCCCGGTGGACGGCGCCGTGATGGCCCGCCGGCTCAACATCGACGGCGACGGGCAGGGCGACACCGCCGGGCACGGCGGCGAGCAGCGGGCCGTGCTTGTCTACCAGATCCAGTCCTACCGGCACTGGGAGCGGCACTTCGGGCGTGACGACTTCGGCTACGGCCAGTTCGGGGAGAACCTGACCGTGGACGGCCTGCCCGACGACGAAGTCTGCATCGGGGACCGGTACAGCATCGGCGAAGCCGAATTCGAGGTGACCCAGCCCCGCGTCACCTGCTACCGCGTCGGCCTGCGCCTCGGCGAGCCCGAACTGCCCGCCCTGCTGGTCAGCCACCACCGTCCCGGCTTCTACATGCGGGTCATCCGCGAAGGCCGCATCAAGGCGGGAGACCAGATCATCAGGACACGGGCCGGCCCGCGGGAACTCACGGTGGCCGACACCGACGCGCTGCTTTACCTGCCAGGCAAGGACACCGCCAAACTCCGCCTGGCGCTGGGGACGCCCGCGCTCAGCCCAGGGTGGCAGGGATCGTTCCGCGACCTGCTGGCAGCCGCCGGAGATCATGGCCATGACGCGTCCGCGGCCGCTGGCACCGAGACCGTCCCGACGCCCGCCTGGCCCGCCTTCCGGAAGCTGCGCGTCAGCGAGATCGTTCAGGAAAGCGAGAACGTGTCCTCGATCTACCTCGCCGCCGTCGACGGCACTGCCCTCCCGCCGGCCAGGGCCGGCCAGTACCTCACACTGCGGGTCGACGGTGCCGGGGAGCCGGCCCCGGTCCGCAGCTACTCGCTGTCCGCGGCGGCCGACACCGGCACGTACCGGATCAGCGTCAAAAGCGAGCCCCACGGCACGGTGAGCGGTTACCTGAACCGCGCCCTGCGCCCAGGAGCGGTCCTTGCGGTGGCCGCCCCCCGCGGCGACTTCGTCCTCGACGACGGCGTCGGCCCTGTCCTGCTGATCTCCGCGGGCATCGGGGTCACGCCCGTGCTGTCCATGCTGCATCAGCTCGCGGCAGGCCGCAGCGAGCGCGAGGTCTGCTGGGTGCACGGGGCACGCGGACCGCGCGAGCATCCCTTCGCGGCCGAGGCGCACGCCCTCGTGGCTGAGTTGCCGCATGCCCGCGCGCACGTGTTCTACAGCGCGGCCACACCCCCTGAGCGGCACCGGGCGCACGCCGCGGCCGGGCGCCTCACCAAAGACAGGCTGGTCGCGCTGGCCATCCCGTCAACCGCGACCGCCTACGTCTGCGGGCCTGCCTCGTTCATGGCCGACATGCGCGCTGCCCTGACAGCGGCCGGCCTCGACCAGGCCGCGGTCCGCACCGAGCTGTTCGGCGCACTGCCGCGAATCAACCCGGGGCTCACCGGGCAGGCCAGCAGGCCGCCGCACCAGCCGCCGGGCCCGCCAGGAACCGGGCCGCTTGTCACCTTCGCCCGCAGCGGCATCACCGCGCCGTTCGGCGACGGCACACGGTCGGTGCTCGACCTCGCCGACGCCTGCGACGTCCCGACCAGGTGGGCCTGCCGGACCGGCGTCTGCCACACCTGCGTCACCGCGCTGCTGTCCGGCGACATCACCTACGCCCCTGACCCGCTGGAACCACCGCCAGCGGGGCAGGTGCTCATCTGCTGCTCCCGTCCGAGCACCGCGCTCGTCCTGGACATGTGAGGAGCCAGCGCCATGGGAGATCGGCCATCGACGGGAGGACACATGACAGTGACATGGACGCGCGTCAGCCGTACGGACGTGCTGCGCGCGATACAGGAGTACGACCGGCTGGGACCGCGGGACTTCTTCTCCGCGCACGGTTTCGCCCCGACCACGACCTACGACCTCCGCTGGGAGGAGCGGCGCTACCCGCCCAAGGCAATCCTGGGCACCGCCTATGAGTTCGCCACCGGCCAGCGCCTTGCCTCAGGCGATTTCGAGGGCGGCAAGTCCGGCGCCGTCAAGGTGCTCGCAAACCTGGGATTCACCGTGGAACCGCGACGGGCAGCCGGGTAAAGCCGCCGCCCCAGCCCGACGGGCTGACCGGGTCCAGCGTGTAGTCCGCGTCTCCAGCGCCCGGGCGGCTGGACTCACGCGAGAGCGTCCCCCGCGCCGTCACCGTCCATAAGGTCCCGCGCGGGCACCGGCCGCGTCCAGGCGCTCCGACCGTGCCCCCGCACTCCCGGATTTATCCCGAACGGACCGTGGTCTCCGCGCTCAGGTGCAGTCGCATGACACAAGCGGCCGAGCGTGCCGGGCGGCCATGCTGCACAGCGTCTTGTTCATCACACCGGAAAGGACGCATGCGATGAACGCCATCGCCACAGCGCACCGCGCCCGGCTGCGCCTGGTCATCGTCGCCGCCATCCTGGCCCTGGCCGGCCTGCTGGCTGCCGCCATCGCGGGCGGCCCGGCCCGGGCCGCTGCCAGCGCGCGCGACCTGAACTGGGCCGGCAAAACCAGGCCGGTCATTGTCCTGGAGCACGGCGCGTGGGCCGACTCATCAAGCTGGGACGGGGTGATCCGGATCCTGACCAGTGAAGGCTTCACCGTGTACGCGCCGCCGGACCCGCTGCGCGGCCTGGCCTCCGACGCCGCCTACCTGCACGATTTCCTGACCGGCAACGCCGCGCTCGCCGGAAAGCCGATCGTGCTGGTCGGCCACTCCTATGGCGGCGCGGTCATCACCGACGCCGCGGTCGGCGATCCTGAGGTCAAGGCGCTGGTGTACGTGGACGCCTTCATCCCGGCCAAGGGCGAGTCGATCGCCTCGCTGCTGGCCCGGCCGCAGGGCGCGGGCTCGTGCATCGGCGGGAACCCGGCCACGGTCTTCGACCCGGTGCCGTTCCCTGGCGCGCCGAAAGGCGACGCCGACCTGTACCTGCAGCCGGACAAGTTCCCCGGCTGCTTCGCCAGCGGCCTCAGCGCCACCGAGGCTGCGCTGCTGGCGGCCACCCAGCGGCCGCTGGCCGCTAACGCCGCCACGGACGTCTCCGGTACCCCGGCCTGGCAGGCCATCCCGTCGTGGGCCGTGGTCGGCACCGCCGA
The DNA here is from genome assembly GCA_030038035.1 of Trebonia sp. The sequence goes on along the minus strand of JASHPP010000703.1, from coordinate 4,419 downwards.
CAGGGTCATCCCGCCCGCGCTGCTGACCTTCATGGCGCACCGGGCCCATGCCCGCATCACCGACGTCGACGCCGGCCACCTGTCGCTGATCTCCAAGCCTGGCGCCGTCGCCAGCGTGATCGTCGCCGCTGCCTGGGCGACAAGCTGACAGGAAGGACGCCGTCGGCTCCAGGCCGCGCCGCGCGGCCTGGAGCCGACGGCGACTCACAGCTCGTACGCGTCCATCCAGGACAGGCATGATTCGGCCACCGGCCGCCAGCCGCTGTCGATGACCAGGGACGGCCCCCGATCGGGGAAGACAGCCACCTCGCTGGCCGCGACGAGCGCGCGTGCTCCGGCGGAGGCGTACCGCGCGACCGCGCGTCGCCGGCTCTGCCCGCTCACCACCAGCAGCACGGGGCAGCGAGAAGAGTTCGTGGCAGGCGCATCTGGTCGTGGCGCGAGCGTGTCAGGCCTGAGTGCCTCACGCAGTGCCCACTGGGGCGCTGGTATCGCCCACCGCTCGTAGAGCCGGTCAGACTCCGCACGGCTCACGGCGCAGCCATACAACTCGCGGAACTCGTCGCGGGTGAGCGCCGCCGCACCGAGCCCGGCCGCCGGATCTCGGGCCGGCGCGATCGCGCCGACCGGCATCGCGTCGATCGCGATCACGCCGGCGGCGTGGATCTCCACGGCCAGCGTCAGCGCCAGCACCCCCCCGAACCCGTGCCCGACCAGCACAGGCCGCGCCGTGAGGCTTCTCGCGACCTGCGCGTAGTGCTCCCTCACCTCATCGGTGCCGCGGCCGTGCAGCGCGCTGGGACTCTCCCTCGCAGCCCGAACCGTCGGTTCATCACCAGGCCAGCCGGGCGCCACAGCGGCATACCCGTGCGCCGCGAACAGCTTCACCCACCGATCCCACGAACTCGCGTGCAGCCACAGACCGTGAATGAACAGGACAGGGTGGCGCTCCGTCACCTGTCAAGGCTTGCCCGAGGCCCCCCGGCTAGGCTTCAGTCATCTGGCTGCATTGCGGCGACGCAGCCTGGCCGCAGAACTGCGGCAGCCGACTTGGGGGAGCGGTCAGTCATCTGACCGAAGCCGTCGCCTGCCGTCGGTGCCTACGGTGAAAGCTGCCGCCAAGAAAGAGGCGCGGCATGGCCACGCCCCACTCCTGGACGTCGATGCCGGTGGCCGGGCTGGTCCGGCACAGCCGGCCGAAGATCCCGCCGGCCTCACGGTGCGCAACGGCCGCATCTACACCGGCGATGCCCGCCGGGTCGGCGGGTCATCCCGGGCCCGGTCGGCTGCGCTGGGACGGCGTACGATCGCTGCGCCAGGCGCGCCGCAGTAGCCGAGACGGGACGGCCGCGCGGGATCTTCAGTGAGCACGCCGTGCCCGGCTACTGTCGCCTAGTGCCTGCCACGCGATTTGTCGTGCAGCTGCATGACGCGACCACGCTCCACTTCGACCTGCGCATTCAGGCGGGCGAAGTGCTGCGCTCCTGGGCCGTCCCGAAAGGACCGTCGCTCGACCCCGGTGTGCGGCGCCTGGCCGTCCCCGTCGAGGATCACGAGCTGTCGGCCGGTGAGTTCGAAGGGGTGCACGAGGGACAGCCGCGGGGCAGCGGCGCCGTGATCATCTGGGACGAGGGACCCGCTGAGGTCACCCGCGACGAGCCCGGCCACCTGGCCTTCATCCTGCACGGCAGCAAGCTGACCGGAGGCTTCGCCCTGACCCGCACAGGCGAGCGCCGGTGGATCCTGGTGAAGACCAGGGACGCCACCGCGCGGCCCGGCTCGGACATCGTTGCGGAACGCCCGGCGAGCGTGCGCACCGGAAGGACCTGGCAGGAAGTGGCCGGGGATCGTTTACGTGGCGGACCTTACGGGGTCTTACCTGAACCGCTCAGAGCTCGCAGACTCCCTGGTCAGCGCGGTGCAGCAACTCCGCCAGGCGTGATGCGCAGTCGGTGGAGCACGCGGGTCATGATCGGGGAGGCCGCGACACTGCGGCGAATACCGGAAGGGTGAACCAGCGGGGGACGGCCCGCCGGAGACTTTCGGGTCCGTGGAGGGTGATCGCTCCGGAGCGTAGCGCGTCTGGCCAGCTCAGGTCGCCGCGCCAGACCTCGGTCATGCGCCGCAGGCTGGTGGTCATGGTGACGGCGACGGGATAGCCGGGGTCGGCGTCGCAGACGTCGGCGTCGTCCGGTGTGATCACGAGCCACCAGTCCCGGCTGCGCGCGGAGGCCTCTGGGAACCGGAATTGCACGACCGTCCTGCCGTCAGGGACGGCGTCATGGTCGATGTTGCGGTGCATGTCCCACAGCAGCAGCTTGGGATCGAGGTCCTCCTCGCCGATTTCCCCGATCCAGCGGATACCCCAGACCGCCAGCGCTTCGACCACCGGCCGCAGTTCGCGGCCCGCCGGAGTCAGCACGTACCGGACGTCGCTTCCGTCATCGTGGCGGTCCACGATTCCGGCGCGTGCCAGCTGGCTCAGCCGTTTGGAGAGCAGGGAGGGGGACATCCGCGGCACCCCGCGGCGAAGCTCGTTGAAGTGCTGGCTGCCGGTCACCAGCTCACGGACGATCAGCAGCGTCCAGCGCTCGTCCAGCAGCTCCATCGCTTTGGCCACCGGGCAGAACTGGCGGTAGGAAGACCCCATGTTCCGCAGGCTAGGTCCTGATCGCCAGCGCGGGCCAGTGCTGGTACAGATCTTGTACTAGCCGAAGGCCCGGTCTGTTCCTAGCGTCAGTTCCACGGCGGCGCCAGTCCGGTGGCCGCCCGGGCATGCGGGAGGAGAACGGCGATGACCGCACCGGCGGAGCAGGCCGACAGGACCCTGAAGGCTAGCCACCGTGCCATGTGGGCGCTTGGTGATTACCCTGTCCTGGCCGCCGACATCATCGCGGACCTGGGCCAGATCCTGGTCGGCGCGTGCGCGGTGCGGCCCGGCGACCGGGTGCTTGACGTGGCTGCGGGATCCGGGAACGCGGCTATCCCCGCCGCCCGGGCCGGCGCAAGCGTGGTGGCCTGCGACCTGACACCCGAACTGCTCACCGCCGGCCGCCAGCAGGCCGAGCGGCAGGGCATCGAGCTGGAATGGCGGGAGGCCGACGCCGAGGCACTCCCGTTCGGCGACGGCGAGTTCGACGTCGTGATGTCCTGCCTGGGAGTCATGTTCGCCCCCCACCACCGGGTCAGCGCCGGCGAACTAGTCCGGGTATGCCGTCCCGGCGGGACCATCGGGCTGCTCAGCTGGACTCCCGAGGGTTTCATCGGCCAGATGTTCGCCGCCATGAAGCCCTACGCCCCGCCGCCCCCGCCCGGTGCCCAGCCGCCGCCGCTGTGGGGCTGCGAAGACCACGTCCGCGCGCTGCTCGGTGACCGGGTCGCCAACCTCACCGCACAACGCCAGACAGTCCGGGTGGACAAGTTCACCAGCCCGGAGGACTTCCGCGACTACTTCAAGGCCCGCTACGGCCCGACCATCGCCGCCTACCGCGGCATCGCCGGTGACCCGCAGCGAACCGCCGCCCTCGACCGCGACCTCGCCGGCCTTGCCGGCCGCCACGACAGCGGCACGGGCGCCATGATCATGGAATGGGAATACCTGCTCATCACCGCCAGCAAAACGCTGACCACGTGAGCCGATCATCAAGCGCCTCGCATCAGCTCCAGCCCGGCTCCCGCCGCCGTGCTGATCCGGCCCGACGGGTATGCGGCCTGGGTGGGAGACGGTACCCATTCGGGGCTTCCTGACGCGCTCACCACGTGGTTCGGACCGTCTGCTGCGCCGTAGCGCGCGACGGCGCACTCGCGCTGACGTCCTTAAGGTGCACGATCAGGCGGCCGTCGGGCCGGTGCTCGACCCGGGATCCGAACTCGCGGCTGATCTGGCCGAGCGTGGCGGCCAGCCAGCGGCTGTCGGCGGTGCTGGCGTGGCGCAGCCGCATGTTCCTGGCCTGCATCGGCACCATGGTCAAGGCGGCGAGTTCACCGGTGTCCGGTGCGATCGACGCGAAGTACAGCAGGCGCAGGTCGTCCCGGTACTCCTCGTAGCCGGTGATGCCTTCGTAGTCGTCGATGCAGTCGCCGCAGCCGTACAGGACGAGCTTGCCCCGGTACACCTCGATGGGACGGGGATGGTGGGAGGAGTGGCCGTGGATTACGTCGATGCCGCCGTCGATCAGCCGGTGGGCGAGGCGGACCTGGTCGCGGTCCACGCCGTATCCCCAGTTGGATCCCCAGTGGATGGATACCACGACGAGGTCGCCTTCGTGCCTGGCGGCCCGGGCCCGGGCGATGAGCGTGTCGGCGGCCGCGGGGAACAGGCTGGGCAGGAGGTCGATCCCGGGCCGGGTGGGGGTTGCGGCCCAGTGGGGCGGGATCCCGCTGGAGGCGGTCCCGCAGCAGAAGACGAGCATGCGGCCG
>JASHPP010000702.1 GCA_030038035.1 Trebonia sp. | reverse complement strand
GCGCGCCGCCGGGCTTGCCGCCGGGTTGCGGGCACGTCCGCTGGCCAGCGAAGCCGCCGCGCTCGCCCGCCGGGCCGGCATCTCCCTGGCCGGGTCCGGCGCGGCCGGGTCCGGCGCGGCCGGGAACGCCGACGGCACCGGCACCGGCGAGGGGAGCCACGGTGGCGAGGACGGCGGTCCGGCTACACAAGCCTGGCACCCCGGACTGACCGGGCGGGAGTTCGAGGTGCTTCGCCTCGTCGCCGCCGGCCAGTCCAACAGGGAAATCGCGGCCGCCCTGTTCATCTCGCCCAAGACCGCCAGCGTTCACGTCTCCAACATCCTCGCCAAGCTGGGTGCCGCCACGCGGACCGAGGCCGCGGCCAAGGCTCACGCACTGCGCTTGCTCGATGTTCCGGTCTCGCTCTAGCCGGCCGGCTTATGACAACGTAATCACGGCCATCGTTCCGCAACGGTGACCGGACAATACTCGAATGACCGTTCGACCTGCTGCTATGCTTCAGGCATGGCCGCGCACATACCACCGGGCTGGCCAACCGGAGTACATCCGCCTGGCACCAGCGATTTCGAAGCCACCGCCGTCGCCTGGCTGCTCGACGTCGTCCCTCCCGACTACCGGCTGCACGGGGTGCTGCGCCGGCATCCCACGGCGCTGGCCGCCATGGCCCGCCACCACACCGCCGCCTGCGTCGAGGGCGCCCGCCAGGGGTACCGCACCGCGCGCACCGAACTCGCCGAGGCGCTGCCACCGCACGCGGTCGACGCCGTGCTCGCCGCCTACCGCACTGAGGGCCGCCGGCTCGCCGCCACCGCCCGGGCCGTCGTCCTAGTCGAGCGCGCCATGCGCGGCGAGCTCCCCGCGCCGGAACGCTGACGCCCGGACACGCCCGGCTGGTTCGCGTCAGCACGGAAGAGCCTTCCGGCGGTCCGGTCCTGATACCCTGCGGCCCAGGCCGCACCGCCGCGGCGAACGTGATCATTAGCACTTGCGCCAAAAACTGATATCAGTATGATAGAAGTACGGTATCTAGGAACTTCCCTGGAGGTGGGCAGATGTCAGCCCAGGTTCAGCTCGCGCAGAGCACTTACTCCCCCGCTCAGACGATGCCGGAACGCTCAGCCAGGTACCTGCGCGGTCTTCCGATGCTAGTGCTAAGCCTCGTCCTGCTGGCCGCGGCGATCGTCTCGTTCTGGCAGGCCAACCAGCACAAGAGCGCCGCTGTCGCCCTGGTGTGGCTGGGTATCGTCCTCATCGTGGCCGCGGTCCTGGTCTTCCGCGGCCTCACCCCCGTCGTGCCCGGCCGGGCGCACGTCATCCAGCTGTTCGGCAGGTACCAGGGCTCGATCCGCGAGCCCGGCCTGCAGTGGGTCAACCCGTTCACCAACCGCATCGCGGTCTCGACCCGGATCCGCAACCTGGAATCAGCGCTCGTCAAGGTGAACGACGCCGACGGCAACCCGATCGAGATCGCGGCTGTGGTGGTCTGGCAGGTGCGTGACACCGCGAACGCCAGCTACTCGGTCGACGACTACACCCACTTCGTGGCCATCCAGGCCGAGACCGCCGTCCGGCACATCGCGTCAAGCTACCCCTACGACAGCCGTGGCACCGGCGTGCTGTCGCTGCGCGACAACGCGGATGAGATCACCGAGCGGCTGTCGGGCGAGCTCACCGACCGGGTCCGGCCGGCTGGCGTGCAGATCATCGAGACGCGTCTCACCCGGCTGTCCTACGCGCCCGAGATCGCCCAGGCGATGCTCCGCCAGCAGCAGGCGAGCGCGGTCGTGGGCGCCAGGCAGAAGATCGTCGAAGGCGCGGTCGGCATGGTCCGGCTCGCCCTGCAGCGCCTGGACGAAGAAAACGTCGTCGAGCTGGACGAGGAGCGGAAGGCGGCCATGGTGTCGAACCTTCTCGTCGTGCTCTGCAGCGAGCAGGCCACCCAGCAGGTCGTGAACACCGGCTCGCTGTACCAGTGACGGCAGGCACGGAACCGGAATGCCCGAACGCAAGAGCATACTGCTGCGGCTCGACCCGGCCGTCCACGACGCCTTGGCCAAGTGGGCGGCCGACGAGATGCGCAGCACCAACGCCGAGATCGAGTTCCTGCTCCGTCGCGCCCTCGCGCAAGCTGGCCGGATGCCTGGCCGCGCCGCGCAGATGCGCAGGCCGGGCCGGCCGCCCGCCGACCCTGGCGCAAACTCCGATTAGCGGACGGCAGCGGGCGAAACCGCGGTTGGCTCCGGAGCCAGGTGAACCCGGGCCGCGAATTCACCGTCGTCACTCACGCATCTCGCCGCTCCTGCGTCAACTCGCGGAAGGCGACTATTTCATCGCCAGCGGTGATCGACCAATTGGCTGATCGTGACAGACTTGAACTGCCAAAGCTCCCCATCGCGACCACACCGCCGGGGACGACCATCGGAGGCGACATGTTCCAGGTCCCGCCTTCACCGGGCGGCGATGCGCGCTACTCCGACGACGACCTCGAGCCGCTGCGCGCCGCCCTGCTGGCCCTGAGCAAGGGCGATTTCAGTCCCCGGACCCCCGCGGCCGTCCGCACGATCCCGGCAGGCGCGGCAGTCGGGGCGGTCGGGGCGGTCGCGAGCGGCGGCGGAACAGTGCTCGGCCAGATCTGGCCGCTGGTGGACGCCGTCGCGACCGAGCTGTCCGCACTGAACGACGAGGTCGCCAGGCGCGCCGAACAAGTGCGGGACATCGCCACGGTCACCACCGCCGTCGCGCGCGGCGACCTGACGAGGAAGGTCACCGTCGACGTCCAGGGCGAGATGCTGCAGCTCAAGCAGACCGTGAACACGATGGTGGACCAGCTGTCGGCCTTCGCCGACGAGGTCACCCGGGTGGCCCGCGAGGTCGGCACCGAGGGACGCCTCGGCGGCCAGGCCGAGGTGGCGGGCGTGTCAGGCACCTGGAAGCGGCTGACCGAGTCGGTCAACGGCCTGGCCTCCAACCTCACCACGCAGGTCCGCGCGATCGCCGCCGTGGCCAGCGCGGTCGCCGAAGGCGACCTCACCCAGTCCATCACCGTGGAGGCCAGCGGTGAGGTCGCCGAACTCAAGGACAACATCAACCTCATGGTCGCCAACCTGCGCGAGACCACCAGGGCGAACCGCGAGCAGGACTGGCTGAACACCAACCTCGCGCGGCTGTCCTCGCTGATGCAGGGGCACCGCGACCCGCTCGAGGTGGCGCGGCTGATCATGAGCGAGCTGACGCCGCTGGTCTCCGCGCAGTACGGCGCCTTCTACCTGGCCGCCAGCGGCGGCCCGGCGCCCGACGGCGCCGGGGCCGATGGGGGCGGGGCCGATGGGGGCGGGCCTGATCGCGCCCCCGAATTCGAGCGGATCGCCGCGTACGGCTTCCACCGCAGCGGCATGACCCGCTTCTGCCTGGGCGAAGGGCTCGCCGGACAGGCCGCGCTCGACCGCGCGCGGATCGTGGTCCAGGACGCCCCGCCGGGGTACGTGACGGTCGGCTCCGGCCTCGGCTCCGCCGCGGCGACCAGCGTCGTCGTCTTGCCGATCCTCTTCGAGGACCAGGTGCTCGGCGTGCTCGAGCTCGCGTCGTTGCACCGGTTCAGCGAGCTGCACCTGACGTTCTTCGACCGCTTCGTGCCGACGATCGGCGTGACGATCAACGCGATCATGGCGAACTCGCGCACCGAGGTGCTGCTCACCGAGTCGCAGCGGCTCGCCACCCAGCTGCAGGAGCGGTCGGACGAACTGCAGCGTCAGCAGGCCGAACTGCGCCGCTCCAACGCGGAGCTCGAGGACAAGGCCGCCCTGCTGGCCAAGCAGAACCGGGCGATCGAGGTGCAGAACTTCCAGATCGACCAGGCCCGCCGCACCCTGGAAGAACGCGCGCAGCAGCTGGCGATCTCCTCGCAGTACAAATCGGAGTTCCTCGCCAACATGTCGCACGAGCTGCGCACGCCCTTGAACAGCCTGCTCGTGCTCGCGGGGCTCTTGTCGGAGAATCCGGACGGGAACCTGTCCGTCAAGCAGGTCGAGTTCGCGCGGACCATCTACGAGGCCGGTTCCGACCTGCTGCAACTGATCAACGACATCCTCGACCTGTCCAAGGTCGAGGCCGGCAAGATGGAGGTGCACCTCGCGCCCATCTCGCTGGACACGCTGCTCGACTACGTGGACGCGACCTTCCGGCCGACCGCCGCGCAGCAGGGCCTCGCCTTCCGGATCGAGGTGGAGCCAGGCGTGCCCGCGCTGATCTACTCCGACGAGCAGCGGCTGCAGCAAATCCTGCGCAACCTGCTGTCCAACGCGGTGAAGTTCACCGCCACAGGCGGCGTCACCATGCGGGTCGCGCCCGCCGCGCCGGACGTCCGGTTCGCCGGCCCGCTGCGGCGCGAGAAGTCGGCCATCGCGTTCGCCGTCGCCGACACCGGGATCGGGATCGCCGAGGAGAAGCTTGAGGTGATATTCGGCGCGTTCCAGCAGGCCGACGGCACCACCTCGCGCGGCTACGGCGGCACCGGCCTGGGGTTGTCCATTTCGCGGGACATCGCGCGGCTGCTCGGCGGCGAGATCCACGCCGCCAGCCGGGTCGGGCACGGCTCCACGTTCACCTTCTACCTGCCCGACCGCCGGGAAGCGGACGGCGCCGATCCGCTCACCGGCTCCGCGAGGGGCTGGGCGGAAGAACTAAAACCAGGCATATCCCGAACGCCAGCGGCCGCCTCCCCCGAGTCCCCTGCTGCCACCGGGGCGGTCAGCCGGGCAGCGCGGTCGCTGTCCGGCGCAGCTCAGCCCGCGGCGGGCGGCGCCGGGCTCGCGGCGTGGGAGGACGACCCGCTGAGGGGAGCGAAAATCCTCATCGTCGACGACGACGTGCGGAACGTGTTCGCGCTGACCAGCGTGTTCGAGCGGTACGGGGCGCACGTGCGGTATGCGGAGAACGGCCGTCAGGGCATGGAGATCCTCGATCGCGAAGACGACATCGCGCTGGTACTCATGGATGTCATGATGCCGGAGCTAGATGGCAACGCCACCACGGCGGCGATCAGGCAGCGGCCGGAGTTCGCCGAGCTGCCGATCATCGCCGTGACCGCCAAGGCGATGAAGGGCGACCGGGCGAAGTCGATCGCGTCCGGCGCCTCCGAGTACGTCACCAAGCCGGTGGACATCTCCCACCTGGTCGGGCTGATGCGCAGCTGGCTTGACGGCCGGCGGGGCGGCTGACGTGGCACAGAAGGCGAGGATCCTGCTCGTCGACGATCGCGCCGAGAACCTGATCGCGCTCGAGGCCATCCTCTCCTCGCTCAACCAGCAGCTCGTCCCCGTCCGCTCCGGTGAGGCGGCGCTGGCGGCGCTGCTGTCCGACGAGTTCGCCGTCATCCTGCTCGACGTGGTGATGCCCGGCATGGACGGCTTCGAGACCGCAGCGCACATCAAGGGCCGCGCCCGCACCCACGATGTCCCGATCATCTTCCTGACCGCGGCGGGCGCGGAACCGGATCACGCGTTCCGCGGCTACGCCGCGGGCGCGGTCGACTACATCGCCAAGCCCTTCGACCCCTGGGTGCTGCGGGCGAAGGTGGCGGTCTTCGTCGACCTGTACGTGAAGAACCGGCAGTTGCGGGAACAGGCCGACCTGCTGCGCCGACAGGCGGAGGGCTCGGCCGGGGGCGAGCCAGGCAGCGAGCCCAGCCCGCTGACCGAACTGTCCCGGCGCCTGTCGGCGGTAGAGGTCGTGACCGCCGGGCTGGCCAGCCTGCCTGCGGCGAAGACCGACGCCGCGCTGGCGGACGGCCTGGCCCAGCTGGACCGCGGCGTCGGCCGCCTCCGTGACACCCTCGACGCGCTGGGCGTGGACGGCTGACCTCCTGCCCCGCCGCCCGCAGTGCGCCGGCGCCCGGCTACGACGGTCCGTTGACCGCCTCGGCGTTCCCGCGCGGCGCCAGCCACCCAGCCGCGGTGTGCCGACGGACGACCTTCGCGGGGACGCCGGCCACCACGCAGCGGTCCGGCACCTCGCCGCGCACGACCGAGCCGGCCGCGATCACCACGTTGCGC
>JASHPP010000701.1 GCA_030038035.1 Trebonia sp. | reverse complement strand
GCCGCTGTGGAAGGTGTCGCGGGCCAGCAGCGGCAGGATCACCGGGAAGTTGAAGGACAGCAGCCCCACCAGGGCCATCATGGCTAGCGGCAGCCACAGCTGCTGGCGGCCGGCGACATAGCGCAGCCCGTCCCGGACTCCACCTGCGGCCTGCCGTCGCGCAGCCGGGCGCAGCGGTCGGATCACCAAGAGACTGGCGATCACGGCGAGGTAGGACAGGGCGTTGACCGCGAAGCACGGCGTGGTGCCGACCGTGAGGATCAGCACGCCCGCGAGCGCCGGGCCGACCACGCGGGCGCTGTTGACGACGACGCCGTTGAGGCTGACCGCGCTGGACAGGTCCTGCGGCAGCACCAGGGAACCGACGAATGCCTGCCGGGCGGGGGAGTCGGCGATCTGCACGACACCGCCGGCCACGCTGATCGCGACGATCGCCGCGACGGACGCCTTCCCGGCGGCCGCCAGCACCCAGAGCAGGCCGGCCAGCACACCGTAGGCCGTCTGGGTGCCGATCAGCAGCCTTCGCAGGTTGACCCGGTCGGCGACCGTGCCGCCCCACGGGCCGAACAGCAGCGACGGCACGCCGCCCACGGCCAGCACCAGGCCCAGTTCCGCCGGTGAGCCGGTGAGCCGCAGGACCAGCCAGCCGATGGCGGTCTGCTGCACGAAAGTTCCGCTGGCCGAGGCGACCTGACCCGCGAAGTAGAGCCGGAACGGCCGCGAGCGCAGCGCGCGGAACGTCCCCCGCCTGCCGGCAGTCCGAACATGATCGCCTGGTGCCGTCTCGGCCCGCGTGCCTTGCTCCGCGGGCTGCGCGCTTTCGTCGGCGACGTCGGGCGCGGCCTCGGGTACGACTCTCAAACCCTCGCGGTCCACAGCGCTCCCCCGTCACTGTTGGCGATCAAACCCACAATCCTAGTGTCCGGCTTTGCGCCGCGGAACCTATGGGATGGGGCCTGCCGTTGACCAAGCGTGGAGCAAGTGGCACGCGTTGTTGGCCGTAGGGTCAGCGAACTGTTTCCAGACGGCGCGGTGGTGCGCGCCGAGCTGCTGCGCGATAGCAGCGATCCGGGCCAGCTGCTGGTCCGGGTGTTCATCCCGGCGACGGAAGACCTGGCTGCCTGGGCTGCCGCGCACCGGGAGCCGATGGAAGAGCTGCGCACCGAGCTGTCGCTGCGGCTGCCGTCGGCCAGGCTGCTTGAGTTCACCTCCGACGCGCCAGGCGCTGCCGTGATCAGCGTGCCGGATGACGGCTCGCTGGCCGCCGAGCAGCTGACCAGCCGGGATATCGTGGCGAAGGCGCTGGCTTTGCTGCGCGAGAACTACGTGTTCCCCGAGCTGGCCGGGCAGGTCGCGACCGCCGTCGAGACGCGGCTGGCGGCCGGCGAATACGACAACCTGGACGAGATCACGCTCACCGAGCTGCTCACCAGTCACCTGCAGGAGGCCAGCGGCGATAAGCACCTGCGGGTCCGGCTCGGAGGAGGCCCGGGCCCTGGGCGGCGGGGTCCGGGCCGCCGTGCGGGCGACCCGGACGGCGCCGATACGGCTGAGCGCGAGGGCGGCAAGGCACCCGACCGGGCGGCCAGGCGGCTGAAGATGCGGCAGATAGGACAGCTGGACAACTTCGGCATCCACCGCGTCGAACGCCTGGACGGCAACATCGGCTACCTCGACCTGCGCCGGGTGCCGATGCCAGAAAATGCCGGCCAGGCGATCGCCGCGGCGATGGAGCTGGTCGGCGGGACTTACGCGCTGATCATCGATCTGCGGCGCAACGGCGGCGGTTCACCCCATGGGGTGGCGTTCTGGTGCAGCTACCTCCTGCCGGAGGAACCCACTCACCTCAACGACATCTTCCATGCCGACACCGGGGAGACCACGCAGTTCTGGTCGTTGCCGTACCTGCCGGGCAGCCGCTACCTGGACCGCCCGGTCTACGTCCTGACGAGCAGTCACACGTTCTCCGGCGGCGAAGACTTCGGTTACACACTGCAGGCACTGGGCCGCGCGGAAGTGATCGGCGAGACGACCGGCGGTGGCGCCCACCCCACGAGGCCCTTTCCGATCAGCGCCGCCGTGCACATCGCCATCCCGTTCGCGCGCTCGATCAACCCGATCACCGGCACGAACTGGCAGGGCACCGGCGTGATCCCGGACACCCCGGTACCCGCGGATGAGGCCTACCGTGTCGCGTACGCCAAGGCGCTGCGGCACGTCGCGGAACTCGGCGACGTCCCGCCCCGCTTCGCCGACGAGGCGCGCGAAGCGCTTGCCGCCCTCGAGGGGGGCTGATCCCGGGAGGCTACCGCCAGGCGGCACCATGGCCGATCCGGCCGACCGGGTGACCCTCGATGAGTCGGTCAGCATGGCCTTCCTCGTCGTGCTCGAGTCGATGCGGGGCAGCCGGCACCGTGACGTTCCTTGAGCGCACGGTCAACGGCCAGCCCGGCCTAGTGGCCCAGCAAGACGGCGTCACCGTGACGGTGTTCGCATTCGGACTCGCAGGCGACCGGATCACCCACATCTGGGCAGTACGCAACCCCCGCAAGCTCCGGCCCTGGACGACCGGCTGACGCGGGGTTTACCGGGCGCGGAAGCCCTGTCCCAGGGCGCGGCTGATGTCCGCCGGGGACACGATCCCGGCCAGGTGGCCGTCCTGCAGCACCAGTGTCCGGCGCTCCGAGCATTCGTTGAGCCTGGACAGGACGTCGGCGACCGGCTCATCCGGAGTGGCCTGGGCGACGTCAGATAGTGGGCACGCCGCATCGCGCAGCGAAGTCTGTGCGCGCTCCCCCGCGGGCACCCGGTTGGCGCGGTGCACGGTAATCAGGCCCACTGTCTGGCCGTCGTCCACCACCGGGAAGGCGGAGTGCCTGTGCCACGGCAGGTAGTCGTTCAGGAACTGCGCCACCGTAGCCGACGCCGGCACGGTGGCCGGGTTGGCGGTCAT
>JASHPP010000700.1 GCA_030038035.1 Trebonia sp. | reverse complement strand
CGGCGCGCACCTGGTGTTCAGCACGGCCGACGCGGAGCGAGCCGCCGAGCCGAGCTGACCAGCGACGTGGGGGCCGAACTGGTTACGCTCGCGGAGGTGCGGGCGGCCGCGCGCAGGATCGGCGGCGTCATCGTCCGCACCCCGCTGGTCCCGTTGCCTGCCGCCGGGCCGGCCAGCGTGCTGGTCAAGCCCGAGTCGCTGCAGCCGACCGGCGCGTTCAAGCTGCGCGGCGCGTACAACGCGATCAGCATGCTGCCCGACGGCGCGAAAGGCCGCGGCGTCGTGGCCCACTCCAGCGGCAACCACGGGTTCGCGGTCGCCTACGCTGCGGCCCTGCTCGGCGTCAGGGCCGCGATCGTCGTGCCGGACAACGCCCCGGCGATCAAGACCGACGCGATACAGGCGGCGGGCGCGGAACTCATCAGGGTCAGGCCCGCGCTCGCCGCCCGGGTCGAAGCGGCCGCCCGCATCGCGCACGGCCGCGGCTACACCGAGATCCCGCCGTTCGACGACCGGCGGGTGATCGCCGGGCAGGGCACGATCGGCCTGGAGATCGCCGCAGACTGCGCGCCCCCGGGTCCGGCGGCCGTCCTCGTCCCGGTCAGCGGCGGCGGGCTGATCTCGGGCATCGCCGTGGCGATCAAGGCGCTCAGGCCGCAAACCAGGATCATCGGTGTCGAGCCCGAACTCGCCGCCGACGCCCTGGAGTCGTTCCGCACCGGCACCCGCGTGGCGTGGCCGGCCAGCGAGGTCGCCCGCACCGCGGCGGACGCGCTGCGCGTGGAGCAGCTCGGCGAGCTGACGTTCCGGCACATCCGCGCGCTGGTGAGCGACTTCGTCACGGTGACCGAGCAGGAGATGTTCGCCGCCGTCAGGCTGCTGGCGCTGCGGGCCCGCCTCGTGGCCGAGCCGGGCGGCGCGGCCGCGGTCGCGGCGAGCCTGTTCCGCGGCGCGCGCGAGCTCGGGGCCGGCGACGGCCCGCTGGTCGCGGTCCTGTCGGGCGGGAACATCGACCCGGCGCTGCTGTCCCGTATCCTGGCATCAGACACCGAGTCCTACACTGGGTAGTGCCCGGCTGGTTCCTGCCGGCAGGGGACCGGCTGGTTTCTGCCAACAGGGGAACAGATGCGAATCGGACTTGCGTACACGTGCGCGCGCATCCTGATGCTCGTCGTCGCGGCCTTCCTGCTTTACCTGGCGGGTGCGCGGGGGGTCCTGCTGGTTCTGCTGGCGTTCGTCATCAGCGCGCTGGCCAGCTACGTGCTGCTGTCCAGGCAGCGCCAGGCCATGTCGGACGCGCTGAACAGGCGGCTGAACAAGGCCGGGCGCAAGGCCGCCGAATTCCGCGCCAGGATCGAGGAAGGCGCCGCCGCCGAAGACGAGGACGAGGACGAGAACGAGGACTCGGCCCAGGTCCGCCAGGGCAAGCAGCGATAGCGAACCGCACACCCCCCGGAGCAGGTGCGCCGTTAAGGCGCAGCCGGGGGGTTCCGGGGGGTCGTCCCCCCGGGGGGAACCAGCCACCTGCCCCGGGTGAGCAGGGCGAGCACGGCGGCGAGCGCGTCCCCCCGCGACACGACCGACGTGTCGATCACCAGATCCGCGTCCGCCGGCTCCTCATAGGGGTCGGAGATCCCGGTGAAGGAGCCGATCAGCCCCGCGCGTGCCTTCGCGTACAGCCCCTTCCTGTCGCGCTGCTCGCACACCGCGAGCGGCGTGGACACGTGCACGAGCAGGAAGTCCCCGACCTCGCCGACCATCGACCTGACCGCGGCCCGCGCAGGCGCGTACGGCGCGATCGGCGCGCAGATGGCGATCCCGCCGTGCCGGGCCACCTCGGCGGCGACGTAGCCGATCCGCGCGATGTTCAGGTCCCGGTCCTCCCTGGAGAAGGTGAGCCCGGCCGACAGCAGCCGGCGCACCAGGTCGCCGTCGAGCAGCGACACCGTCCTGTCGCCCCGCTCGAGCAGCGCGTCCCGCACGTCGCGCGCGAGCGTCGACTTGCCGGACCCGGACAGGCCGGTGAAGAAGATGACCAGGCCGCGCTCGGATCGCGGCGGCCGGGCGCGGCGGAGTTCGGCGGCCACGCCCGCCGGCATCAGCCACGGCGGAACGCTCTCGCCTGAGTCGAGCAGCGCGCCGAGCTCGCCGTCGGACAGTTCGCCCCGCTCGGCACCCGGCTCGATCAGGCCGAGGGGCCGCCAGACCTCGGAGACCGGGTCGTAGGCCCACTCGCCCAGGGCAAGAACCTCGACACCGAACTTTTCAAAAACCGATTCTTCCGAACGGTCCCGGCCGGCTCCCTCGGTCAGCATGTGCGTCGCACCGTGCGAGGCGGCGACGACCACCTGCGCGCGCAGCTCCTCGTCCGGATCGGCCCGTGGCGGCAGCGGTACCGGGATGACGAGCGTGCCGTCGGGCAGCTGCCGCGCCGCGGCCAGGACGGCCCGGACAAGCGCTTCCGGCCTGCGCACCACGCCGGCCGGCCCGGCCACGAGCGGGAGCAGCAAGATCCGCGCCTTCAGCTGCCCGGCCAGGTGCCTGAGCTGCCCGATGTGCCGCTGGCCGAGCGGGCGCCTGGTGGCCAGCGCGAGCACGGGCGCGCCGGCCAGCTCCTGCCGCACGTCGGAGGGCGCCCGCC
>JASHPP010000699.1 GCA_030038035.1 Trebonia sp. | reverse complement strand
TCCCCACCGAGCAGGCCGCGCTCAAGCACCTCTACCTCGTCATCATCAGCCTCGACCCCACCGGCCGGGGCAGAAAACGCTGGTCCAACAAGTGGAAGGCCGCGCTGAACGCCTTCGACATCACCTTCGACGGCCGACTCAGCGCCGCACGCAAGTAAGTCAAGAAAACAGAGTTACACCGTTAAGTTGACAGTCCCCAGACGTTCGGCTCCCAGTAGCTGCCGCGGTCGTGCTCGCGGTCGATGTGCACGGTGGCAAGGCCGCCGGGGAACCAGTAGTCGCGATGCTTCTCCTGCAACGCGTCGTGGCTTGAGTACGAAGAGAAGGAGAGCGACGTCGCCCCCGTCATGCGCGTGATCGTCGCGTTCCCGCCCAACAGAGTCTCCAAAGAATTCAAGAAGGCCTGCGACGCCTACATCCAGATCGGCGCCGGCAAAGTCCGCCATGCGCAGCTTCCGGACACGGTCCTGGCAGGAAGGGGCTCTGGTGCGCATCTCGGGATGGTAACGCCCCGCTGGTCCCGGGCCAGCCACCCCGGCGCGGTCGGGAGAATGATCGTGGACCGGGAACAGGATGTCCTGACGAGGCCTCTGGTACCTGATGTGATCCGCACGGTCACCGGCCAGCCCTGACTTGCAGCGGTGCGCAAGCGCCCCGGGGCCTGGTAGCGCCCGATGGCCCCGAGCCGGGACCGGCTTGTGCGCGGATGGCACAGGCGCGCCGGCATTTTTCCACTCGGCCTGTCCACCCGGCCGATCGCACGACCCGTGTCAAGATCGCGGGACGGAACTGACGCTATTCGCCGCGCATGGCCCACCAGCCATCCTCAGACCCGCCCTGGCGGGCAGTGCGGGGGCGGTCGGCCGGAGACTGGATGCGCACATGATCCGGGACCGTGTCCGGGTCGTGGGTGATGATTTGTTCCTCGATCAACACTGACACGTATACAGCCAGGTCGAGACCGTGATCCGAGTCGTTCCGCTCCTTGCTGCGCGAGGAGTTGCGGTACAGGTCGCGGAAATCGCTGGCATCGATCGTAGCTGTCACGTTCCGGCCGTCTGCGGCGGCCAGGACGCAGATGACGCGGCTTCGGCCTCGTTCGGGGTCGCATGTCAAGCTGCGCAGCCGCCACTGTCCGAGGAACGGCTCGTCCCTGACCTCCGTGGGCACGCCGTCTGGACCATAGCTAGTCGCCTCACCGATGGACAGCAGGATTTCACGCAGCTTCCGCAGGAAGCTCGGGCTGAACGTCGCGGAGGTCATGCGTCTGCGCTCCTCAGCGTGTATGCGGAGTGATCTCTGGTAAGACCACTAGGCGCCGCCCGCCCCCGCTCCTGCTGCACCTCGCCGCATGGTTCGACATCACCTGACAGCGACCGCGCAGAGCCAACCCACAAAACTGCGCACACGCGGGGCTGGCGCAACGTCGGCCTGCTCGTCTCCTGCACATTCGTTTCTAGTTTCGATAGTTATAGCAACAGAAACCCGGAACATACCGGGAGAATGATCATGGACCGGGAACAGGATGTCCTGACGAGGCCTCTGGTACCTGATGTGTTCCCGCTACCTGTGCCAGAGCCCACGAAGGTGCAGTTGCGAGTACGCAGCTCGTGACGATCAAGAGAAGGACGCCAAGCCAGTGAAGACCACACTACTACGCGATGGTCGGACCCGGCCCCGGGTCGTCTTGAGGTCGGTGATCCCGCGGCAGGCGCCCGGAATGCGGATGGAGCCGCCAGTGTCCGTTCCGTATGCAATGTCCGTTTCATCAACGGCAACCGCAGCCGCCGAGCCGCTGGAGGATCCTTGACCGCGACGCGCAGTCCGGTCCCAGGCTGCGCGTCCGCGAGGATCCAGGTGCTCATGAACCGGCAGTCTAACGTCGCGGCAACCGGGCAGTCCCGTGACCGGGTGGGCGGCCGGTGTCCGCCGGGACGATAGTGGACGGTATGTCGGACAACCTGGTCGGCCGCGACCCGCAGTACGAGGCGGCAGCGGACCGGTACAGCGCGCACGCGGCTAGCGGCTTCTTCAACGCACACTACGACCGGCCGGCCGGCCTGGACCTGCTCGGCGACGTCACGGGCCTGCGCGTCCTGGACGCCGCCTGCGGTCCCGGCTACTACGCCGAGGAACTTCTCAGGCGCGGCGCCCGCGTAGTCGGCTGTGACAACAGCCCGCGGATGATCGAGATGTGCCGGCGTCTGCCCGGTGCCGAGTTCCGCCTGCACGACCTCAACGACCCGCTGGACTGGCTGCCGGACGCCAGCGCCGACCGCGTCCTGTGCGCCCTAGTCTACGAGTACGTCGACAACCGCGCGGGCATGCTCCGTGAGTTCCGTCGCGTGCTCAGGCCGGACGGCGCGCTGGTCCTGACCTGCCTGCACCCGACAGGCAACTGGCTGCGGCACGGCGGCAGCTACTTCGACACCAACATCGTCGAGGAATACTGGGGCGCCAAGCTCGACATGCGCGTGCGCTTCTGGGTGGAGCCGCTCGAGGCGACCTGCGCGCTGATCGCCGACGCCGGCTTCCTCATCGAGCGGCTGGTCGAGCCCCGCCCGCGCCCATCAGGCGCCGCTGCCGATCCCCGCCGCTACCAGCAGCTGCTGACCCAGCCGGGCTTCCTCGCCTTCCGCCTCCGCCCCGCAGAGGTTACCGTGAGAACGGTAGTCTAAGAAGCTCCAAAACGGCAGTCTGGGAGTTCTTCGCTGCCGATCCGGGGCGGCTGGACAGGTCGCCGGTCCCGGTCCCTGTTGACGAGTGGCAGCGCCACCTTCGGGTGTGAGATCTGCTGGGCCGTAGCGTCGACCGGGACAGTAGTCCGGGCCAGTTCTTGCTGACGGGCAGCGTGACTCCTGCCGGCGCCCAGACGGCATCGCGTCACCCCGGCAGCACTGCCCGCTGGCACGGCCCTGGGTGGCTGCCAGAACTCACGCTTGATACCAGTTGTGCCGGGTTGCCTCCTGCCCCTACATTGAGTCCACCCATGCAGACATAATATGTGGACAAAAAGTGAGTGAAAATCAAGAAGTACCAGCTAGGACTGCGTAAATGCCTGGAAGATTCGGAGACCAGGACCGTCCATACCGTGAGTCTCACCCGTGGATCGACTTCAAGTTCGCCTTGGGCAAGCTCACCGAGGCAGACTTCATGCGCCTCGGCGAGGCCCTGTCTAAGTGCGACCACATCTCTGGCGTCCCGCTTCCCCCCGCAGTCGCCAGCCATCTGCACAGGGTCTACCTGGCGAAGGGCATCCACGCCACGACGCAGATCGAGGGGAACTCCCTGTCGGAAGAGGAGGTCCTCGCCCGGATAGACGGGAAGCTGCAACTGCCGGAATCCCAGGAGTACCTGGGCAAGGAGATCGACAACATCCTCGCGGCCTGCAACATGGTGGGCGACGAGATCAGGGCCGGGTCGGACACGCGGCTCACGCCCGCGCGGATCAAGCTCTTCAACAAGATGGTGCTGGACGGGCTGCCCGAAGAAGAGGACGTGATTCCGGGTGAGATCAGGACGAAGAGCGTCGTGGTCGGCAATTCCTACCGCGGGGCGCCCGCCGTGGACTGCGAGTACCTGCTCGACCAGCTCTGCGACTGGCTACAGCAGCTCATGGAAGACGCAGGCGTCATGTGGCAGCGCCCGATGGGCGTCATCCGCGCAGTGCTGGCGCACCTGTACCTGGCCTGGATTCACCCCTTCGGCAACGGGAACGGGCGCACTGCCCGGCTCGTCGAGTTCCAACTGCTGCTCGAGGCAGGCTTCCCCTCTCCCGCATGCCATCTCCTGTCGAACTACTACAACAAGACACGGACGCGCTACTACCAGGTACTGCGCGAGACCAGCAAGGAGCCTGACTACCCGGTCTGGAGATTCGTGGGGTACGCGCTGCAGGGATTCGTCGAGGAACTGCGGGACCAGCTTGAGGTGATTCAGAGCCATGTCCGCGGGACCGTCTGGGTCAACTTCGTGCACGCTGCCGATCTCGGCAGCCCCGAACCCGCCCGCCGCCGACGCCAGCTGGTCTTCGCCCTGCCGACATCCGGAGACTGGACGCCGATCTCGGAGATCCCGCGCCTGACGCCTGACCTGGCGGCAAAGTATGCCGCCAAGACCTCCAAAACCCTCACCCGGGACGTCAACAAGCTCAGGGACGCCGGGCTGATCGAGCGGCATGGCAGCTCCGTCAGGCCGAACCTCGGCCAGCTCTACCAGTTCCTGCCGCTCCGGAGGGAGACCTAGCAGTCTGCGAGCGGGAGTGAGCCCGTTGGCGAACCGCTCGTCGAGAAACCGGCGGACGGGCGAGCCCTTGTCCTTGAGTTTTTCGGTGAGCGTCCCGCAGAGAAGGTGCCGCTCGTGCTCATGCGGCTTGTCGTCATGATGAGGAACGAGCCCGGGTGACCGCGTCCCGCCCACCGCTGCCTGCCGGACGAATACCAGCAGA
>JASHPP010000698.1 GCA_030038035.1 Trebonia sp. | reverse complement strand
GTCACCGCCCGCTTCGTGGTCGAGGCCGCCAACATGCCCACCCTGCCCGCGGCCGAAGCCGGGCTGTCCGCCCGCGGCGTCCAGGTGATCCCCGACTTCGTCGCCAACTCGGCGACCAACGCCTGGTGGTGGTGGACGCTGTTCGGGGACATCGGCGCCGACGCCGCGCAGGCCGAGCGCAAGGTCCGCGACTCGATGCGCCGCATGGTCACCGACATGCTGGCCGACGCCGGCCAGCACGGGGTCAGCGTGCGGACGGCCGCCCAAGCCACCGTCGAACGCAAGCTCGCCGCGATCGACGAGCGGTTCGGCCAGCGGGGCTAGCTCTTGAGCGCTTCCTGCAGCTCGCTGGTGATTTCGTCGGTGGTCGCGTCTACAGAGCGCTTTACCACCTTCGCGGCGCTCGCCAGCGCCTGGCTGACCGCCTGTTCGATCGTTGGCTCGCCGACCGCGATCAGCCCTGCCTGATCGGCGGTGAGCTGCTGAGCCGCCTCTTTGAGCTCTTTCCTCGGCAATGTCCCGCCGCCCAGTGCCTCGGGAATGACGTGCATGCGCGGGCGGTCCATCCGCTTGACGATGTGCGGCTTGCCGTTCTCCTTATCGATCACCGCCGCGTCGTACGAGCCGATCATCTCGTCCTTGCGCAGCTGCTCGATGGCGGTCAGCGCCGACAGCGCGGCCTGAACGCTCTCGTAGGATGCGGCGTACATAAGCATCGGCTTCTTCTCTGCCATGAAGTCTCCTGAGTAACAGACACCCCTACGGCCACAGTTCTTACCCCGATCTCAGGGTGGTAACAGTAACGGCGCCGCACGGCCTCGAGGGGCGGTCTCGCAGACGGCGGGCAGCGCACCACCGCGTCCGGGCTGCCCGGGCGCCAGCTGGCCGGCCATGATGGCAAAGCCTTTTCGTACCGATAGCGGTTTGCCGGACCTTTCCCGATTTGTAAACCCGCCGCCCACATCGGCCGTCATAACTGCGAAATGCATGGCGGGTAGCGTGCCCCGTGACCGCAGGCCCGGCGGGACGGCAGGCGCGAACCCGGGGGAGCCGCCGCCGACCGGTCCGGCTGCGCCCGAGCGCCCGGTCGCCTGGGCCCCGCCGCCGCCTCCGCCAGGCCCGGCCCGGCCGACCTGGCCCGAAGCCTGACCGGCCGGGGAACGGGAGTCGTCAGATGAGCCTGGGTCTCGCCATCGTGCTGGTGGTGGTGTGCGGCAGCGCGCTGGCCATCGGTTTCGGCCGCTCGATGTACAAGCAGCGGAAGCGGCGCCTGGAGGTCACGAGCAAATGGTCGGCTACGCCGCCGACGAGGGGCGGTCATGGGAGTCATTGAGAAGTCAATCCGCAGGCGCAGCAACGCCAAGCTCGCGGCCGAGGTGTTCACGTCGACCCGGCTGTCCTTCGACGAGGTGGTGGCGGCGGTGCAGGCCTTCTGCGGTGCGGCGAACGCCGGAGTCACTAACCGCATCGAGGCGAACCAGGCCAACGCCAGGACCCGGCTGGGCAAGTGGGCAGCCAGCCTGTCGGACCCCAGGAGCTTGCACTATTACGTCTCGCCGCATCCGGAGATGCGCCAGGTGCTGATCGGGTTCGGGCAGCAGCCGGAGCCGATCCTGGCCAACCGGGTGACTGTCCACGCAGGGGTGTGGGCGGCCAGGCTGTCCTATCCAGCGGGCGGGAACACCGTCGGCTTGGCCCTGGTCAAATGGGTCATCAACGGCGACGGAAAGCTGCTGCACCGGTCGTTCTATGAGAGCCTTCTGGAGAACGTGCACGCGGCGATCAGCGTGGACGAATCCGGGCCGGCCGGTCAGGGCCAGCCGTCCGGCCCGGCCGAGCCGGACGCGGCTCCGGACCAGGCGCAGCACCAGTCAGCGCGGTATGAGCCGGCGGTGCAGTTCCAGCCGGCCGTAGCCGAGCCGGAGGGCCGGGGCGAGGCCCTGACCGAGCCCATGCGCACCCGGGCCGGGAACTGGATCACCGAGATCGCGGCCCAGTTCCCGTTCCTGACCCGGAACGAGGTCACCGGCCTGGCCGGCCTGCGCGCGCTGCTGGCCACCGACACGGGTTACAACTCCTCCAGTCACCTGGCCGGGGGCCTGGTCACGGCGAGTCAGATGTACGGATCGATGCAGCACTCGCTGCTGCGCGCCAACGTGATCCAGCACGCCGGGACGACGATCCTGATCTGCGGCGCGCCCAAGCCCGACCTGACCTTTGCCTACGACTGGCAGATGAAGTACACGGTCGGCGACGACGGCACCGCGCTGATCGAGGTGCCGCAGTACCGGCGGGGCAACAACGAGGTCCGGAGCGCCGGGCTGCTGGCCCAGACGCGGGCGGCCGTGACCGAGGCTCTGGCCTCCGGAGTGCACTTGCACCTCGGCGAGGGACCGCCGTACACCGAAGGCCTGGTCACCGCCATGCCGTACGGCGTGCCCGGATACCCGGACAACGACGATTCGCCGTTCCGGCACGACTTTCTCGGGGGCGTGCCCGCAGACGGGTGTGCCCCGCTGGACCTGCCCGCCCAGGCCGCGGGTGCGGTGGCGGACGCGATGGGCCGCGGCTACTTCCGGGCCAGCCGGGGTTACGGCGACGACCTGTGCGTGGCCAGCCTGGCGGGCGGCCGGCCCTTCGACTCCGGCTCGGTCATTCTGCGGCGCACGGGCGGGGGCAGCCAGCTCTGCATCTATCTGCCCGCGGGCCTGCCGCCCGTCGAGCTGGAACGCAGCTACCGCGCCGCGCTGCGCTGCCTGGAACGGATCGGGCTGAACCTGAAGGAGACCGAGCCCGCGCTGTGTACCCTCATCGGCGAGCACGTGAACCGACTGGCCTCCGTGACGCAGCAGGCATGGTCGGTGGCCTCAGGCGAGCGGCTGAAGGACCGGCAGCCGGGCCTGTGGGTGGAGCACTGGAACCGCTCCGCGGTGGCGCCGATGGTGCCGGTGGCCGCGGGCCGCTGGTACCCGGTCGGCGTCCTCGTGGTCTCCCCGGAGCCTGCCGACTACGTGCTTCGGGCGGGGCAGGCCGCCGACTGGGTGAGCACGTTCAAGCGGGTCAAGCCCATATTCGGGCGGAACGGCCAGCCCACCAACCGGCACACCTTCACCTCCCGCCGGTGCGGCCTGCTGCACAACGACAGCGACAAGGCGCTGCCGTACCTGCGCTTCGCGGCCAACGACCTGGTCTGGGACCACCGGATGAAGGGCATCAGCAGCTCGCAGGCCTGGTTCTGGGAAGTGAACGTGCGGCGCGTCACCGGGCTGGGACCGTCCGGCCCGGACGGCGCCACCGACGGCGGCCTCCTGCTGGCCTCTGGCTGGTCCCACGCGGACGGCGTGTTCGGGTACGGCGACAACCTGCTCGCGCTGTTCCGGGCCTTCGCCGACGTGGTCACCGCGACCGACCGGAGCGCCCGGATTCACACCCTCTACCTGGCCACCTAGCCGGAGGGTAGATCCACAGGATCAAGGCGATCGGCACCGCGTTTCCTTACGGCATGCGCGCTGACTGGCCCGGCTCTTTACACCAAGGGCGCGGCTCGTGTACGACAGGGGGATTGGTTAACTGCCATCAGGGAGCGGGTGGGTCGGGATGGTTAGCGTGCGCGTGCCCATGTTCCTGCCGAGCAGGAACGGCCTTCATTTCACCAACAGCTGGCCATCAGAACCGAACTACACCATTAACATCCTTGGCGAGCACGTGACGCTGGGCAATGCGAGCGAGGGACTATGCGGTGGCATGGCCTATACGGTCAATGACCTGTATCAGGCCCGCCTGCTGCCGCCGCAGGAAACAGCGAATCCCGCCGAGGGCACGCCGCTGTTCAACTACATCGTCGCCCGGCTGACGAACAGCTTCGACGAGGCCGACGTGACCCACTACCTGTCGTGGATCCAGATGTCCGACGGCGACTCATTCTTCGGCCACGGCGTCGCCTGGCATGAGATCACCGAGGAATGGCCGATGATCAAGCAGGACATGGATTCCGGGCTGCCCTCGGCCCTCGGCCTGGTCGCGGGCCAGCAGCCGGCATTCCTGGGATTTCTTACCGGGATAGAGAACCTCTCGCAGTGCCATCAGGTCCTGGCCTGGGGATATGACCTGAACGGCACTGACCTGACCCTGCACATATACGACCCGGACTACCTGGGCGACGACAATACGATCAGCCTTAACATCGGTGATCCGACGCAGGCCACCACGCTGACCATGTCCAACAATCCGCCGGGCCATTTCCGCGGGTTCTTCCGCACGCACTACCAGTACCACAACCCGACGACGCCGGTCTCCGGGGCGTTCATCGAGACCGTGGTGACCAGTCCGGGAATTGCCACCGGGGGCCCGATCACGGGCCTGCCGCCCGTGGCGGCGCCGGCGGCCCCGTGACCGCAGGAGTGCCGGGGTCCCGCCAGCCTGTGGAAAACGTGTGCGCAACTGTTTGCACCCATGTTGATATGCCCTGCTTTACGGGGATACAACGGTGCATGCCCTGGCTGAGCCTGTGGATAACCGTCCGCCGCGCCCGCTGTCGCGGCGCGCACGCGCGCTGGCCAGATCGGGTACCCTTACATGGTCGCGATGGCGGAGTAGCTCAGTCAGGCAGAGCAAGCGGCTCATAATCGCTGTGTCGCCGGTTCAAGTCCGGCCTCCGCTACCCAGCAGGCGTTACCCACCACGTACCACATCAAGTACTCTTGACCGACAAAACTCTCGGGTAGAAAGGCACTCCACCATGGCTGCCACCGACATCCGGCTGAAGATCACGCTGGCTTGCCAGGAGTGCAGGCACCGCAACTACATCACGAAGAAGAACCGGCGCAACGACCCGGACCGCCTTGAGCTGATGAAGTACTGCCCGAACTGCCGCTGCCACCGCCCGCACCGCGAGACTCGCTAGCGGAAGGCGCCGCCCGGTGCCCCTTAACCAGGAGTATGTCGGCCGGGTCTTCGGGCCGACGCAGCCGTACGAGGTCAGCCGGGTCAAGATCGCCGAGTTCGCCAATGCCATCGGCGAGCCGAGCGCGGCGTGCCGCGACAAGACCGCGGCGCAGCAGGCGGGCTACCCGGACGTGATCGCGCCGCCCACGTTCGCGATCGTGATCAGCATGACCGCCACGGGAGGGCTGAACGCCGACCCGGGCCTCGGCCTTGACTACTCGATGGTCGTGCACGGCGAGCAGAGCTTCAGCTATACCCGCCCGCTGCACGCAGGGGACGTGGTGGTCGCCACCTCGACGATCGAGTCGATCAGGGTGCTCGGCGCCATGTCGATGCTCGTCACGTCGACGGACATCAGCACCGTGGACGGCGAGCACGTCTGCACGGCGAAGTCCACGCTCGTCGAGCGCGGGCAGTAAGCAGGGAGACCCACGATGGCGCTGCGCTACGCCGATATCGAGCCGGGCACCGAGATACCGCGGCAGAGCTACCAGGTCACGCGCCTGGACCTGGTCAAATACGCGGGTGCCTCCGGTGACTTCAACGTCATCCACTGGAACGAGCGGGCCGCCCGCGCCGTCGGCCTGCCTGACGTCATCGCGCACGGCATGTACACGATGGCCCAGGCCGCCAGGTACGTCACCGAATGGGCAGGCGGCGACCCGGGCGCGATCTCCGAGTTCGGCGTCCGGTTTTCCGCGATGGTCCCTGTCCCCGACGACGGCGCGGGCGCGACGATCGAGATCAGCGGCACTGTCGCGGAGAAACTCGGGGACGGCAAGGTGGCGGTCGACCTGACCGCGCGTGCCGCCGGGGCGAAGGTGCTGACCCGCGCCCGCGCCGTCGTCCGCCTGCCGTGACCGATCTCGCCGGCTACACGACGCTTGGCCTCGGCGGCCCCGCGAAAGCCTTCGTGGCGGCCTCGACCGAGGCCGACCTGATCGACGCGGTTCGCGCCGCGGACGGGGCAGGCGAGCCGGTGCTGCTCATCGGCGGCGGCAGCAACCTCGTGATCGCGGACGACGGCTTCCCCGGCACGGTCATCGCCGTCGCCAGCCGCGGCGTCGGCTACTCGGGCGACGGGGACGGCCGCCTGGCGGTGGCGGTCGCCGCCGGTGAGGACTGGGACGACGTGGTGGCCGCCACGGTCGCCGAGGGCCTGGCCGGGCTGGAATGCCTGTCCGGCATCCCCGGCCGGGCGGGCGCGACCCCGATCCAGAACGTCGGTGCCTACGGGCAGGAGGTGGCTGAGGTCATCGCCACCGTGCGGGTCTTCGACCGGCTGACGCGCCAGATCAGCGTCATCCCGAACGAACAGTGCCGCTTCTCCTACCGCACCAGCCTGTTCAAGGATGCCCTGCCCAGGTACGTGGTGCTGGGCGTGACGTTCCGGCTGGCCAGGGAGCCGCTGTCGCTGCCGGTGCAGTACGCCGAGCTCGCGTCCGAACTCGGGCTGCGGATGGGGGAGCGCGCGGGAGTCGGCGAGGTTCGTTCGGGAGTGTTGAAAATAAGGGCACGCAAGGGGATGCTGCTCAGCCCGGGGGACCCGGACAGCCGCAGCGCCGGCTCGTTCTTCACCAACCCCATCCTGGACGCGGAGCAGCTCGCCGGGGTGGCGGCCGCGGCGCCGGGCCCGGTTCCCGGTTTCGACGCGGGCGACGGCCGGGTCAAGGTCCCGGCCGCGTGGCTGATCGAGCACGCCGGCTTCGGCAAGGGGTACGGCGCGCCCGGCCGGGCGCGGGTGTCCTCGAAGCACACGCTCGCGCTGGTCAACGCGGGCGGCGCGACCACGGCGGACCTGGTCGCGCTGGCGCGGGAGATCCGCGACGGGGTGCGCGACGCGTTCGGCGTCACGCTGCAGCCCGAGCCCACCCTGGTCGGTGTCACGCTGTAGCGAGGCCGTCCCGGCGCCCGAGCCGAGCCGTGCCTGCGCCACTCTGGCGGGGCCGTCCTGGCGGCCGACCCGAACCCGGGCAGCGCGTCACACCCCGTCACATCGCTCACCCGCACATCATCTTGGTCGGACCAGGTGACATGCACGCGAGGGAGCGGCAACCACCAGTCCCGCGGGTCGGCTAGGCGGCCAGCCAGGTGTCGATGGCGGTCAGCAGGCTGGCGCGGACGCCGGAGGGGGCCGCCGAGCCCAGGACCGCCATGCGGGCTAGTTCGGCCAGCTCTTGCGGGGTGCAGCCGTGCACGTCACGAGCGATCTCATACTGCCTGACCAGCCGCCGCCCGAACAGCAGCGGGTCGTCCGCCCCGAGCGCGACCGGCACGCCGGCGTCGAAGAGGGCGCGGACGGGGACCGCGGCCGGGCCGGGCGCGACGCCGAGCGCCACGTTGGAGGACGGGCAGACCTCCAGGGTCACGCCCGTGGCGGCGAGCCGCTTGACGACCTCGGGGTCCTCGACCGAGCGGACGCCGTGCCCGATCCTGTCGGCGTGCAGCCGGTCCAGCGTGGCGCTGACGCTGGCCGCGCCGACCAGCTCTCCTGCGTGCGGGACAAGCAGCAGGCCGGCCCGCTCCGCGATCCGGAATGCCCGCTCGAAGTCCTCCGCGGGCCCGCGCCGCTCGTCGTTGGACAGCCCGAAGCCGACGACGCCGCGCCCGGCGAACTGCGCCGCGAGCCGGGCGAGCGTGCGGGCATCGAGCGGGTGCCTGGTCCGGTTCGCCGCGATGATGATCGCGATCCCGACGCCGGTCGCCTGCGCGGCGGTGGCGGCCGCGTCAAGCAGCAGTTCGGTGAACGCGGTGATGCCGTCGAACCGGGCCGCGTAGCCGGACGGGTCCGCCTGCAGCTCCAGCCA
>JASHPP010000697.1 GCA_030038035.1 Trebonia sp. | reverse complement strand
GCCGCCGTCGCCGCCGTCGCCGCCGTCGGGCGGCCGCCGCCCGGGGGCGGGGCGCTGCGGCACCTGCGGGTAGTCAGGCGGCTGCGGGTAGGTCTGCTGCGGATACCCCGGCGGCGGCGGGAAGAACGCCGTCGGCGGCGGCGGGAAGAACGCCGTCGGCGGCGGCGGGTACGCCGCGCGCCGCCTGCGATCCGGCGGCGGCAGGTACCCCTCCCGCGGCGTGAACGTGGGTTGCGGTGCCGGCTGTGCCGGCGGTTGCGGTGCCGGCTGTGCCGGCGGCGGCGGCCGCCTGGCGCGCGGGCCGGGCGGGCCGGGCGGGCGCGGACGGTCCGTCGGGTCGCCGTGGCCGTTACCGGCGCGGTCCTCTCCCTGATGATCCTCGGGCGATCCGGGACGGTCCCCGCCGGGCCGCGTCGGCCTGGTCATCCGGCGCCTCCAGATCTGCCGTGTACTCTGCCGTCATTCCGCCACCGGCGGATCCACCGCGCCATCGAGGTGAGCACCAGAGCCCCCAGCGCGGCGGCGATCAGCACGAGCAGCGCCCGGCCGTAATGCGTGGCTTCGACGCTCAGGGACTGCGACGCCCCCCGCCAGGTCAGCGGCAACCCATTCTTCGTCACCAACTGTAGCTGCAGCGTGGTGGTTCCGATGCCGCTTGAGTACATGGTCATCGTCACCGTGCCCGTCTTCCCGGCCGGCACCACGATCAGGGCGTGCGGGTTCGCGACAGAAAGCCCGCTGCCCGGCGGCACGATCACCTCGACCCCGACCTGGACAGGCAGCTGCCCGGCGTTCTGCACGGATATCGGCGCCGGACCGGAGGCGCCGCCGAGCAGCAGCTTCGTCCCCGCCAGGATCTGGACCTTCTGCTCCCAGTACCGCAGGTAGTCCGCGAGCTTGGTCAGCGCCAGCGATCCCGCGGCCCCGCCCGCGCCGCGCCAGGCCGAAGACTCCGTGCCGACCGCCGCGGCGTCGAGCGTCTGCAGCATGCTCGCGCTCGGCTGGTACAGCAGGTCCGTGTACAGCGCGAGGCTGCTGTCGACCGACCTGACCTGGCTGAGGTAGCCGCTGCCCAGTTCGGCGGTGTCCGCCTGGCTGCCCGCCAGCGGCTGGCGCGCCTTGAGATCGTCGGCGGCGGAGGCAAGGCTGGACAGCCCCACCGGGTGCAGCCAGGGCAGCGACGAGGTGAGCGACAGCAGCCTTTCCGCCTCGGCCGCCGGCGGGTCCCAGCGCTGCGGCGGCGCGAGGACCAGGGAGCGCTTCTGGTAGGGCGCCTCGGCGGCGATCATCGCGGTCTGTGCGACGAAGTCCTGCTCGGCCGCGAACTGTGCGCCGGCCGGCGCGCCTGCCGACGCCGAGCCGAGCACGCTGGTCAGCTCCGAATCCGCCAGCAGGACCCCCATCTCGGTGCCGGTGCCCGTCGTGGTCGCGGCGAGGGCGTTGTCGTACGGCGCGTCCGTGGATGTCATCTCACCGCTGTTCAGCACGACGGTGGAGATGCCGCCGTTGGTGGCGAGGCTGGTGAGAAGGCTCGCGTCCGCGGTCCCGCCGGCTGGCCAGGCGAGCGCCGCCGACCCGCCGTCGCCAGGACCGTTTCCGGCCATCCCGAACGGACGGTTCAGTATCTTCCTGGCGACCGACTCCCCGAGCTGGTAGGCGGTCCGCACGTTAGCGTCCAGGCCTGCCCGGGTCAGCGCGGCGACGTCGGCGTCGGCGTAGGGGGTAACGACCACGGGTTCGCCGGCCGTCCCTGTCCGCAGCGCAGCCAGCCAGCTGGCGGCGGCCGCGCTGGCGGGGGAAACGGGCGCCCCGGTGCAGGTGGCGTTGCCGCCGACGAAGTGCCTTTGTGCCGTCAGCTGCGCGTCGGACAGCAGCGCGGGATCGACTACCCAGGTCAGCTCGTCCTGCTGGGCCCACTGCTCGCCGACCGCGAGCAGGGTGTCGAGCCGCCCCCCGGTGCGCAGGCTCGCCGCCAGCGAGTTCGTGGCCAGCGTCTGCGGGCACGGGCCCTGCTGCGGTTCGTCGATGAGCGGCCAGAGCCAGGCGGTGCTCAGCGGGTCCGCGGAGTCATTGCCCGGCCAGAACGGCAGGAAAGTGCGCTCGGCGGCGAGCGGGGTGCCACCGGCTGACTCGGCCTGTGCCTCGAGCGGGTACACGCCGAACGTGGCGCCGTAGTAGGCCGCGGCCGCGCTGAACGACGCGGACCAGCGCACGGTGCTGCCGCTGCGCACGGTGCCCGGCACCACGTACGGGGTGCCGATCGGCAGCGGGGACATCACCGAGTTGCTGCCGGCGGCGTAACTGTCCATCTGCGAGCGGGCCAGGAAGTCCTGGTCTTCGGTCAGCAGCTGTACCTGGATGCCCTGCAGGGGCGAGCCGGTATCGTTGGTTACCGTCCCGCTTACCGTCACGGTGGAGCTGGGAGTCGCGAAGCTCGGGTTCAGCGCGTCGATAGAGATGGTGAGCTGGTGAGAGGAAGCGCTGTCCGTTCGGGCTGACTGTTGTGCTTCCTGGACGTGGGCTGCCGCGGCCGGTGCGGCGAGAACCGGTCCGGCGAGGGCGAGGAAGCCAGCCATCAGGGTACGAACGACAGTGCGCACGCTTCGCATGCTATTGCCGTTTTCCTGAAAGGATTGGGCTAGCTACCCTCGATGCCCGTGTCAGATCCCACCTCCGCCGCCACCGTGCGTGCCGACCAGCGTAAGGCGGCCACGGCGCTGCTGCGCGCGCTCACGCCGGCCGCGGCCGAGCTCGGGGAGCTGTTCACCCGGGCCGGGCACGAGCTCGCGCTCGTCGGCGGGCCGGTGCGGGACGTCTTCCTCGGCAGCCGCCCCGGTGACCTGGACCTGACGACCGACGCGGTTCCCGAGCGGGTCCTCGCGATTACCCGCGGGTGGGCCGACAGCACCTGGACGGTGGGGATCGAGTTCGGCACGGTCGGCCTGCGCAAGGGCGAGGTCGTGTTCGAGATCACGACCTACCGCAGCGAGCGGTACGAGCCGCGCTCGCGCAAGCCTGACGTGCGCTACGGCACGTCGCTTGAGCAGGACCTGGCGCGCCGGGACTTTACGATCAACGCGATGGCGGCGCGGCTGCCCTCCTATGAGCTTGTCGACCCGTTCGGGGGCCTGGCGGCGCTGGCCGAACGCGTGATCCGCACGCCGGGGCGCCCCGAGGACTCGTTTTCCGACGACCCGCTGCGGATCCTGCGCGCCGCCCGGTTCGCCGCCAGGCTCGGGTTCACGGTCGCCGCGGACGTGCAGGCGGCCATGAGCGCGCAGGCGCCCCGGCTGGCCATCGTCTCCGCGGAGCGGATCGCCGACGAGCTGACCAAGCTCATGCTGACCCCGTCGCCGGCGGACGGGATCGACCTGCTCGTGCGCACCGGGGCGGCGGACCTGGTGCTGCCCGAGGTGCCCGCGCTGCGGATGGAGGTCGACGAGCACCACCGGCACAAGGACGTGTACACGCACAGCCTCATCGTGCTCCGGCAGGCGATCGACCTCGAGCCGAGGTACGGCCTCGGGCCCGATCTCGTGCTCCGGCTGGCCGCGCTGCTGCACGACGTCGGCAAGCCGAAGACCAGGACCCTGCTGCCCGGCGGCAAGGTCGCGTTCCACCACCACGAGGTGGCCGGCGCGAAGATCGTGCGCAAGCGGCTTTCCGAGCTGCGGTTCGGCAAGGAGGTCACCGCCGACGTGTCCCGGCTCGTGGAGCTGCACCTGCGGTTCCACGGATACGGCGACGGCGAATGGACCGACTCGGCGGTGCGCAGGTACGTGCGCGACGCCGGGCCGCTGCTGACCCGGCTGCACGCGCTGACCCGGGCGGACTGCACGACGCGGAACGCGCGCAAGGCCGCGCGGCTGGCGGCCGCGTACGACGCGCTTGAAGAGCGCATCGAGGCGCTTCGCGAACAGGAGGAGCTCGACAAGATCCGGCCCGAGCTCGACGGGGACGAGATCATGGCGCTGCTCGGCCTGGCGCCAGGGCCGCTGGTCGGGAAGGCGTGGAACTTCCTGCTCGAGCTGCGGCTCGAGGAGGGGTCGCTCGGCAAGGAGCGGGCCACTCAGGAGCTGCTGCGCTGGGCCTCTTCCATGGGGCTGCGCGCGGCGGCGGACTCCGCGCCCGGGGAACGTCCGGACGACAGCCAGTAGCCGGCCGCGGCGAGCAGGTAACCCACGGCGACCACGGCGACGATCGCCGGGGCCTTGCCGTTGACCGGCATGAACGCCGCGAACGCCGCGGCGCCCGCCACGTAGGTGGCGTTGTACATCATGTCGTAGAAGGCGAATACCCGGCCCCGGTAGGTGTCCTCGACCTGCTCCTGGAGGATCGTGGTCGCGCTGATCGCCACGCCCTGCCTGGTGAGGTACATGAAGAAGCCAATCGCCAGGTACGCGATCTGGTTGAACGTCTCCCCGCCCAGTCCGGCCACGACCGCGGCGGCGATCAGCAGCAGCGTGATCCACGCCTGCTTGGATATCCGCCGCGTCGCGGGCGGCGTCACGACCGCGGCACACGCGTAGCCGACCGCCGAGACGGCCGCGAGCACTCCGACGTGCGACTCCGCCGTCGTGACGTGCGCGGGGTAGAAGTAGTTCCTGTAGAGCAGGATCGACATCAGGAACAGCGGGCCGAACAGGAAGCTGTACGCACCGGTCGCGCCGAGCGCGGCGCGCGGGCCGCGCCGTCGCAGCACGTACCTGACGCCGGCCAGCAGGCCAGCCGCGGCCACGGCGAGCTCGTCAAGCACCCGGACGCGCGCGCTCGCCCGGTCGGGGCCGAGCAGGTACCTGCCCATGGTGGTCGCGACCAGGCTGGCCGCGACGTAGCAGCCGCCGCCGACGAGCATGGTCACGGCGGCGCCCCGCTCGGTGTCGCCCGTGCCCGCGTTCAGGCCGAGGGCGACGATGCCGCCGATCGCGCTCATGATCCCGCCAGCCGTCGGGGAGACCGAGTTGGCCATGACCAGCTTGCCTTCCGGCACCACGTGCGGCAGCGCGGCGCTCAGGGCGGACAGGAAGAACCTGTTCACGCCGAGCACCGCGAGCACCGCGACGTAGAGCGCCGCCCCGCGGTTGCCGTCGGCCATCAGCGCGGCCGTCACCACCACGAACGCCGCGCGGATCAGCGCGGACCAGACCATGATCTGGCGGCGCGACCAGCGGTCGATGAACACCCCGGCGAACGGGCCGATCAGCGAGTAGGGCAGGTAGAGCACCGCGAACGCGGCCGCGCCGGCCGTCGGGCTCGGGAACGTGCTCGCGTTGAAGAACACGTAGGTGCCGACCGCCGCGGTGATGATCCCGTCCCCGGTCTGGCTCACCAGCCGGGTGGCGAACAGCTTGCGGAAGTCCCGTTCGGCCAGCACGGCCTTCAGGTCGGCGATGAACGTGGACCTGCGACCGGGCACGCCGACAGCGCCGGCGTCCCCTGCGCCGCCCGGCACCGGACTTTCTGGCTCTGCCCCTGCGGCCACTTGTCCAGCTTAGTGCCGGCGCGTCCGGATGTGCCGCGCCGGTCTGCGCCGCGATATCCGCTCCGGCCGCGCGTTGTCAGGCGTTCCGCATGGCCAGGCCCGTCCTTCTAGCCATCCGCTCCTGAGCGGACTATAAGGCCGGCCTACGACAAAAGGCTGACGCGCTAGCGGTCGACCTCGCCGCGGATGAACTTCTCCACGAGGTCGCGGCACACGTCGTCGCCGAACTGCTCGGGCGGCGACTTCATGAAGTAGGAGCTCGCCGAGATCACCGGGCCGGCGATGCCGCGGTCCTTGGCGATCTTCGCGGCGCGGATCGCGTCGATGATCACGCCGGCCGAGTTCGGCGAGTCCCAGACCTCGAGCTTGTACTCCAGGTTCAGCGGCACGTCGCCGAAGGACCTGCCCTCAAGGCGGACGTAGGCGAACTTGCGGTCCTCGAGCCACGGCACATGGTCAGACGGGCCGATGTGCACCGCGGCCTTCTCCATCTCGTGCGGCACCTGGGAGGTCACCGCCCGGGTCTTGGAGATCTTCTTGGACATCAGCCGGCTGCGCTCCAGCATGTTCATGAAGTCCATGTTGCCGCCGAAGTTGAGCTGGTAGGTGCGCAGCAGCTCGACACCGCGGTCCTCGAAGAGCTTGGCAAGCACCCGGTGCGTGATCGTGGCGCCGACCTGGGACTTGATGTCGTCGCCGACGATCGGGACGCCGGCCTCGGCGAACTTGGCCGCCCACACGGGGTCGGAGGCGATGAACACGGGAAGCGCGTTGACGAACGCGATCCTCGCGTCGATGGCGCACTGCGCGTAGAACCGGTCGGCCTCCTCGGAGCCGACGGGCAGATACGACACGAGCACGTCGGCCCGCGCCGCGCGCAGCGCGGCGACCACGTCGGCCGGCTTCTCGTCGGACTCGGTGATCGTCTCGCGGTAGTACTCGCCGAGGCCGTCGAGCGTCGGGCCGCGCTGCACGATCACCCCGGTCGGCGGCACGTCGGCGAACTTGATCGTGTTGTTCTCGCTGAGGAAAATCGCCTCGGCGAGATCACAGCCAACCTTCTTGGCGTCCACGTCGAAGGCGGCGACCACCTCCACGTCAGACACGTGATAGTCGCCAAACCGAACGTGCATCAGGCCAGGCACGCGGGCTGCGTCGGCCGCGTCCTTGTAGTACTCAAGGCCCTGGACGAGCGAACTCGCGCAGTTGCCTGCCCCCACGATGGCGACGCGCACTTTTCCCATCAGGATGACTCCTTCTCGCTTCCGCGATCCATGTCGGTCTGACCCGCGGGCGGGTAGGGTCCGCCCGCGGTTGTGTTAGCTTCTGAATTCCGTTCCGAGGCGATCAGCTCGTTGAGCCAGCGCACCTCGCGCTCCACCGATTCGAGACCGTGCCGCTGCAGCTCGAGGGTGTAGCTGTCGACCCGTTCCCTGGTGCGCGCGAGCGCCGCCCGCACCCCTTCCATCCGGTCTTCCAGCCGGCTACGGCGGCCTTCCAGGATCCGCAGCCGGATATCCGCCCGCGTCTGGCCGAAGAACGCGAAGTGGACGCCGAACTCGTCGTCTTCCCAGGCTGCGGGGCCGGAGTCGGTGAGCAGGCCGTGCAGCCGCTCCTTGCCCTCGGCCGTCAGCCGGTAGACGATCTTCGACCGGCCCGCCCGGCCCGCCCTCGCGGCCTGGCCCTGCCGGGCCTGCGCCGGGGGATCGTCGCCTTCCCTGGCGATCAGGCCCTCGGCGTACAGCTTGTTGAGGCAGGGATACAGGGTTCCGTAGGAGAGCGCCCGGAACGTCCCAAGCAGCACGTTCAGCTGCTTGCTCAGCTCGTAGCCATGCATAGGCGCACGGTGCAGCAGCCCGAGAACTGCGAACTCAAGCACGGCTGTCCGGTTGCGGCCCACGGCGTCCCCCCGTCGGGTACGGTTTGCGTGTATCTCCACGATATCTCTTGCCGATATCTCGGTTCGATATATCGAGCTGGACTACCACAGCATATGCAACCGTTCCGCTTCCGGCAACCGGTTGTTCGCCTGGCTGGAGCCGCGGGTCTTGTTCAGACGGCAACCGCAGTCCGGTGGCAAACGAGTTCAGATGGCAAGGGGGCTCGGCTTCGCCGGAGTTCGCGACGTACCCTGTGGGACATGGCATCTCGGCGATCGGTCGTGGACTACGGGCTTGCGCGGCGCGCGACACTCGCGTCCGTGTACGCGGGCCACACGACCGTCGCCGACGTCTGCGACGCGCACCCCTACCTGCTGCGCGCGGCCAGGTTCCACGGCGAGCCGACCGACGTGCGCTGCCCGATCTGCCGCAAGAGCAACCTCACGCATGTCACCTATGTGTACGGGGATGAACTCGGACAGTACGCGGGACGGGTCAAGCGGGGGCCCGAGCTGACAGAGATGGCGGCCGAATACGGCGAATTCCGGGTCTACGTGGTCGAGGTCTGCCAGAGTTGTGGCTGGAACCACCTCGCTACGTCGTACGTCCTTGGCACTGGCGAGCCCCCCGCACGCCGGGGGCGCCGTGCGCGGAGCGGTCAGTAGCCGCAGTGGCGTGACGCAGCGCGGACGTTCTGCTTACGTCACGAGGAGGCATGCGCCGAAAGAGCCAGGTAGGTTCATCGCACCAGGTACCGTGTGGGTTCGGCGGGCCACGGCTGCCCGCGAATTCGCGACGTGCGTGCCTGACCGGCCTGACGATATCTAGCCAGGAACGGGCCAGCAGGCTCGCTCACAGCCACAGCGAGGACGTGTGAGTAGTAGCGACGACTTTAACGGGCGGTCCGGGCCCGGTGGAGGGCGGGGAGCTGACGATTACTCCGGCGGCGCGCAGGGCGCCGGCGCACGTGGCGCTGGGGCTCAGGGCGCGGGCCGGAACGGCGACGGCTACCGCGGTGGCTACACCCGCGGAAACGGCAACGGCAGGGGCAGCGCCGGCGGTAACGGCGCCGGGGCAGGCGCCGGCAAGTACCCCAACCCGGAGGGCTGGGGTGACGACGGTTTCTGGCGCGACTCCAGCATGGACGCTGACTACGAGACCGGCGTGAATGGTGCCGTCAGGACCAGCGACAACAGCCCGTTCGGCAATGGCGGCTACACCTACTGGGCCGACGGCAAGGGGTGGGAGAACTCGGCGGGCAACACGGCCGGGCGAGGCGGGCGGCCCCGCCAGGCAGACCGGGCTGCCAGGGGCGCCCAGGGCGGCGGTTTCCCCAATGGCCGGGCCGGGGGAAACGGAGGTGCCGCGTTCGCGCGCGGGGCCGC
>JASHPP010000090.1 GCA_030038035.1 Trebonia sp. | reverse complement strand
CGGGCGATCTGCTCGTCGGTGAACCCGTCGCCGCGCAGGTCCGCCGCCCACGCGTCCTGCATGGCGTCGAGCAGCGCCGCACGGGCCGCCGCCGACGACACGATCACGAACCGCCAGGGCTGGCTGTGGTGCGGCGCCGGCGCGGTCAGCGCGGCCGCGATCGCCCGCTCGACGGCGGCGACGTCGACAGGCTCGCGGCGAAACGAGCGGACCGTGCGCCGGGCGGCGAGCACGTCCGCGGCACCGAGCCGGAACATGTCCTCGGCCGCCGGGCGCACCAGCGCCCGCGCGCCCGGGCCGTCGGCGTCGGTGACCAGGGCGGAAAGGCCGCGCACGAGCGCGACGGGGATCTGCAGCGCCTTGCCCTTCACCAGGTCGCCCGCGGCGGCGACCTCGTCGGCCACGGCGGCGACCGTGACCTCCAGCGTGTTGCCGAACGCGTCCGGCTCCCCGCGGTGATCACGCAGCGGCAGCACTCCGGCCGCACCGATCGCGGTGTCGGTCTGGCCGGCCCGCCACGGCCTGCCCATCGTGTCGGTGACGACCACCCCGACGCTCACGCCCAGCCGGGCGCGCAGCGCCTTCCGCAGCCGCCGCGCCGACTCGTCCGGGTCCTCGGGGAGCAGCACCACCGTGCCTGGCGCGGTGTTCGAGGCGTCTACCCCGGCGGCGGCGAGCACAAAACCGTGCCGGGTCTGCGCGATCGTGGTCGCGCCGCGCCTGGCCACCACGCGCACCGTCTCCGCCGCGATCGCGTCGTCCCTGGTGGCGGTGACCACGCGGCCCTCGGCCTTGCTGACCACCTTGGAGGTGACCACCAGGATGTCGCCGTCACGCAGTTCCTGCCCGGCCCCGGCGAGCGCGGCGGCGATCAGCGCGCCAAGATCGTCCCCGCGCGAGACCTCCGGCATGCCGGAAAGGCCGGTGATGGCGAGGGCGGGCGCGGGCTCAGCCGGCCGGTCGCTCACGTGAGCTCCCTGGCCAGGTCGATCGCGGCCTGGGCGATGGCCGCGGTCGCGGCCAGGTCCCGCATGTACAGCGGCAGCGCGCGGACCTGCAGGCCGGCCAGCGCCGGATCGTCGGTCGCCGCCTTGTCCTGCTCGTCGACAAGCCACCCGTTGAGCAGGTCCGGCCCGTAGTGCGCGGCCACGCCAACGGCCGAGGTCCGCACGCCGATCGCGGCCAGGCACGCGTCCGCCATGCCGCGGACCGGTGCGCCGCCGATGATCGGCGACACCCCGACCACGGTCTTGGCCCCGGCCGCGTCCCTGATGCCGGGTACCGACAGGATCGTGCCGATGCTCACCACCGGGTTGGACGGCGGGAACAGCACGAAGTCCGCGTCGGCGATGGCCTCGAGCACCCCGGGAGCCGGCCGGGCGCCCTGCGCACCTGCCGCGGTGATGGCCAGCGCCGGGACCGCCGCGTGCAGCCGGACCCACCATTCCTGGAAATGCACCAGCGACCTTTCTGCGTCATCTAGCAGAACATGCGTCTCAACTTTGTCATCTGACATCGGGAGCAGCTCGACACCCGGTTGCCAGCGCTCGCACAGCCGGCGGGTCACCTCCGAGAGCGGCTTGCCCGCGGCCAGCAGTTGGGTGCGCAGGATGTGGGTGGCGAAATCACGATCACCGAGCGTGAACCAGGAGGGACCCGCGCCGTAGGCGGCCAGCTCGTCGCGGATGCTGAAGCTCTCGTCCGCGCGTCCCCAGCCCTGCTCCTCGCTGATGCCACCGCCGAGGGTGTACATCACCGTGTCCAGGTCCGGGCAGACGCGCAGGCCGAACAGCGTGATGTCGTCGCCGGTGTTGCCGATGACGGTGATCTGGGCGCCGGGGGCCGCCGCCTGCACGCCGCGCAGGAAGCGCGCGGCGCCGACACCTCCGGCCAGCACGGTAATCCGCATGCGGACAGTGTCGCAGGTCCGCCGGCGCGATCGGCCGCGCGGGTTCGGTGTGCGCCGCAAGCGCGCTGAGACAGTGCCGAAACCGGTGGCGGGCTGGACTCGGCCATGATAAACCGTACGTGCCTCATTGATCACGCACAGTAACATCACGTGGTGCGCGGCGAATTTTTGGGGGACTTAGCTCGCAACTTGGGACAACGAGGCGGCCAATACCACCTTTTCCGCTTGACGTTAAGCGAGACACGCGGGTGTAATTTCATTGATGTGATTTCCGCCGTCACCGGTAAGGCGGCGGGCGTCAGGGGGCTCCGAGAGGGGAGGATGCGCTTTGACTGAGGTCATCGTCCCGCTAGCGCATGTCGTCGTCCGTCCGGAGGATGTCGATGACCTGGGTTGGCAGGACCGGGCGTTGTGCGCGCAGACGGATCCGGAGGCGTTCTTTCCCGAGAAGGGCGGCTCCACCCGGGAGGCCAAACGGGTCTGCCGGAGCTGCGAGGTCCGGGCCGAATGCCTGGAGTACGCGCTCGACAACGACGAGCGGTTCGGGATCTGGGGCGGCATGTCCGAGCGGGAACGACGCCGCATCAAGCGTCATGCAGGGTAACGCCCATCCGGACATCTGGCCGTAATCCTGCCGTGAACGCTAACTGCATGTATTGTTCACGCTGTCCCCGCGGGAAGTTCTGACCGGACTGCGCTGCCGCCTTGCGGGGCCGTCACGACCGCCTACCTGCGCTGGACCTCTTGTCGACTACCGCGCCACAGACCCGGCACACCGTTACCGCGATCATCGTCGCGCATGACGGTGCTCGCCTGCTGCCCGGGCTCATCCAGGCGCTGCAGGCCCAGACTTACCCGGTCGAGCGGGTCGTCGGGGTGGACACGGGGAGCCGGGACCGCAGCGGGTCCGTGCTCGCCGAACTGATCGGGCAGGACGCGGTCTTCGGCATGGACCGGGACACCGGCTACGGCGAGGCGATCGCGGTCGCGCTGCGGCACAGCGCCGCCAGGCGCACCGCCAGGACCGACCCGAACATGCGGCGGGTCGAGTGGATCTGGCTGCTGCACGACGACTGCGAGCCAACGCCGGAAACGCTCGAGCGGCTGCTGCGGGCAGCAAGCCGGGACCGTTCCGTGGTGGTGCTCGGCCCTAAAGTCCTTGACGGGTCCGACCGGCGGGTGCTCCGCGAGGTCGGCATCGCCATCGACCGGGCGGGCCGCCGCAGCACCGGGATCGAGCCGGGCGAGATCGACCAGGGCCAGCAAGACGCCAACCGTTCGGTGCTGGCGGTGGGCTCGGCCGGCATGCTGATCCGGCGGGACGCGTGGGACCTGCTCGGCGGATTCGACACGCGGCTCAAGCTGTTCCGCGACGACCTGGACTTCTGCTGGCGGGTGCAGGGGGCCGGCCTGCGGGTGCAGGTCGTCACCGACGCCGTGCTCTACCACCGCGAGCTTTCGGCCAGGAGGCGCAGGGCCGCCGAGGGAGGTGCTTCCCCGTCGGCCAGAACCGCTCAGGATCCGCGCGGGCTCGACCGGCGCAACGCGCTGTACGTGCTGGCCGTCAACCTGCCGGTGCTGACGATGATCTGGGTGCTGGCCGGCTGCGTCGCCGGGTCAGCGGTGCGGGCGGCCTACTTCCTGCTGACCAAGCAGCTGGACCTGGCCGGCGTGCAGATCTCCTCCGTCGCCTGGGTCCTCGGCCACCCGGTGCGGCTTTGGCAGGGACGGCGCCGCCGCGCCGCCGGGCGCCGCGAGGGTTATTCCGCGGTCCGTTCGTTCATCCCGCCGAGCCGCACGCTGTCCCGGCTCGCGGAGAGCATCGCGGGGCTGCTGTCGAGCGGACCGCCGCAGGCGTCGGGCGGGATGCACCAGGCGGCTTCGGCGGAACCGGAGGACGAGCAGTTCGTCGACGCGCAGTCCCCTGTCCGCAGGATCGTCGCCAATCCCGGCGTGCAGCTGCTCGTCGCGCTGCTGGTGATCGCGCTGATCGCCGAGCGCAGCCTGCTCGGCACCAGCCCGCTGGGCGGGGGGGCGCTTGTCCCGGCCTGGGGCGGCGCCGCCGGGCTGTGGCAGGAGTACCTGGCGGGCTTCCACGCCGTCGGCGTCGGCTCGACCGCCACGGCGCCGCCGTACCTCGCGGTGGTCGCGGCGCTCGCCACCGTGCTCGGCGGGCAGGCGTGGCTCGCGGTGGACGTGCTGCTGCTCGGCTGCGTGCCGCTGGCCGGGCTGACCGCGTACCTCGCTGCCCGCCGGCTCGTCACGAGCACGATCGCCCGGCTGCTGCTCGCGGCCTCCTACGCGCTGCTGCCCGTCGCCACCGGGTCCATCGCCGCGGGCCGCCTTGGCAGCGCGTTCGCGTTCGCGATGCTGCCGCTGATCGGCCTGTCCGCGGGCTGGATGCTCACCGCGCCGCCGCGCGCGGCGCGCCGGGCGGCGTGGGCCACCGGCTTGCTGGTGGCCCTGGCGGCCGCGTTCGCGCCGCTGGTCTGGTTGTTCGGCGCGGCGTTCGCGGTCGTCGCGCTGGCAGCAAGGCGCTGGCTGTGGCCGGTGCGTCCGGTTGACGCCCTGATCGTCGTGGCCACCCCGTTCGCCGTGCTGTTCCCGTGGTCGCTGCACCTGCTGACCACCCCGTCCGCCTTCTTCGCCGACGCGGGCGTGCAGCAGCCCGGGCTGAGCACGGCCGGGCTCAAGCCGTCCGCGCTGCTGCTGCTCAGCCCGGGCGGACCCGGGCTGCCGCCGGCCTGGGTGACCGCGGGAATCGGGCTCGCCGTGCTCGCCGCCGTGCTCCCGCACCGGCGCACCACGCTGACCGCCGCGGGCTGGTGCGTCGCGGCCGCGGGTTTCCTCGGCGCGCTCCTGGTGAGCCGGACAACCAGCACCCCCGCCGGAGGCGGGCAGGCGGTCACCGGCTGGCCTGGCGTGGCGCTGGCGGTCGCGGCGCTCGGATTGCTGCTCGCCGCGGCGCCCGCCGCCGACTGGCTGGCCAGAGCCGGAGCTGGCCGTGGCTGGACGCGCAAGCTGCTGGCCGGTGCCGCCCTGGCCGCGGCGGCCACCGCGCCCGTGCTCGCCGCCGGGTACTGGGTGAGCGACGGCGTGCGCGGCCCGGTCGGGAGCGTCACTTCGCCGATCCTGCCCGCCTTCGTGTCCGCGTCCTCAACCGGCGGCGCGCA
>JASHPP010000696.1 GCA_030038035.1 Trebonia sp. | reverse complement strand
GGGTACTGGGCGGGGTGGCGCAGCGCGACGAACTCATAGTCGCGGTCGAAGTCGGGGAAGTCGAAGCCCGCCACCCATTCGACGGTGTCCGCGGCGTCGCGGCGGGCCTGGTCGAGCGCGGGGACCAGCGCGGCGAGCTCGGCGGGGGCGGGCGCCTTGTAGAAGCCGCCGACCTTGACGTTGACCGGGTGGACCGAGCGGCCGCCGATGACCTCCATCAGGCGGTTCCCCGCCTTCTTGATCCGCAGCCCGCGGCCGACGATGTCCGGGTGGTCGCGGGCGAGGTCGATGCCGCTGGCGTAGCCGAGGAAGTCCGGGGCGTGCAGCAGGTACACGTGCAGCGCGTGGCTTTCGATCCACTCGCCGCAGTACAGCAGCCTGCGCAGCGCACTGATTTCTTGTGTGACGCTGGCCTGGCAGGCGTCCTCGATCGCCTGGCAGGCGCTCATCTGGTAGGCCACCGGGCAGATGCCGCAGATCCTGGCGGTGATGTCCGGGGGCTCGGTGTAGCGGCGGCCGCGCAGCAACGCCTCGAAGAACCGGGGCGGCTCGTAGATGTCGAGCCTGGCCTCGGCCACCTGCCCGTTCTCGACGATGATCTCAAGGCCGCCCTCGCCCTCGACGCGGGCCAGGGCGGGGACGCTGATGTTCCTGCTGATCCTCGTGCCGTGGGTCATGGTCTCCTCGCCTCCCTGGCCGCCTCGCGGGCCGCCTGCTCCTGGGCTGCCTCCTGCTCCGCCTCCTGGTCCGCCTCCTCGGCCGCGGCGCGGAAGGGCTCCGCGGCGGCGGTGAAACCGCGGAACGCCCTGGCGCGGGTACGGCCGTCGGCGCCGAGCTCGCGCCAGCGCGCGGACAGCGCGGCGGTATTCGGCGACTCCATCGGGCCGAAGCAGCCGTAGCAGCCCCGGCCGACGGCCGGGCAGAGCGCGCCGCAGCCGGCCTGGGTCACCGGCCCGAGGCAGGGCGTGCCGTGCGCGACAAGCACGCACGTCCGCCCGGCGCGCTTGCATTCGACGCACACGCTGTGCCCGCGGACGTTCGGCCTGCGCCCGGCGAGCAGCGCCTGGATGACCTCAAGCAGCTGCCGCTTGTCGACCGGGCAGCCGCGCAGCTCGAAGTCGACGGGCACGTGGTCGGCGATCGGCGTGGAGGTGCGCAGCGACTTGATGTACTCCGGGCGCGCGTACACCACGGGCGTCGGGTCGTCGGTGAAATTGCGCAGCGCCTGGATGCCGCCGGCCGTGGCGCAGGCGCCGATCGTGACGAGGCAGCGGGACGCGGCGCGGACGGCGCGGATGCGTTCGGCGTCTTCGCTTGTCGTGATCGAGCCCTCGACGAGCGACAGGTCGTACGGGCCAGGCTCCACATGGCTTGATGCCTCGGCGAACGACGCGATGTGCACGGATCCGGCGATCGCGAGCAGCTCGTCCT
The DNA here is from genome assembly GCA_030038035.1 of Trebonia sp. The sequence continues at coordinate 1,629 of JASHPP010000696.1, read as the reverse complement.
CGCAGTTCAGCAGCGTGAGCTGGCAGCCGTCGCAGGAGGAGAACTTCCAGACGGCGAGGCTGGGCTGGCCGGGCGTGGACCGGGTTGGCGTCATCGTCACACCTCCCGGATGCCGAGCCAGGGGGCCAGCTGCTGGTAGCAGAAGACCGGGCCGTCGCGGCAGACCAGGAACGGCCCGAGCTGGCAGTGGCCGCACAGTGCCGCCGCGCACTGCATGTTGCGCTCCATCGACAGGTACACCCGGTCGGCGGCGACGCCGGCCTTCAGCAGCGCCCGGACGCTGAACCGCATCATGACCTCCGGGCCGACGATCAACGCGGTGGCGGACCCGGGGTCGAAGGGCGCGAGCTGGATCAGGCCGGGGACGACGCCGACGACGCCGCGCCAGTCGCTGGTGGCCGTGTCGACCGTGACCTGCACGTCCAGGTCGAACCGGGAGCGCCAGCCGGCCAGCTCGTCGGTGAACAGCAGGTCGGCGGGGGTACGGGCGCCGTACAGGAGCACGACCCGGCCGAAGCGCTCCCGTCGGCGCAGCGCCTGATAAAGGGCCGGGCGCAGCGGGGGCAGCCCGATGCCGCCCGCGACGATCACCAGGTCGCCGCCCTCGGCGGCGGCCACCGGCCACGACGTGCCGTACGGGCCGCGGACCCCGGCCAGCTGCCCCGGCTGCAGCGCGCACAGCGCCCTGGTGACCAGGCCGACGTCCCTGATCGTGTGCAGCACGTAGCCGGTGTTGGCGGGATCGCCGCTGATCGAGATCGGAACCTCGCCGATGCCTGGCACCGAGACCATGTTGAACTGGCCGGGCAGGTAGCCGAACGGCCGCGGCGGGGTGAGCCCCAGCGTGACCACGTCCGCGGTCTCACGCTGGACGGTGGTCACCCGCCACGTGCCCGGCTCGATCCAGGACTTCGGCGCATGCACCCGGGGCTCCCGCTTGTCAGCGATCGTGGGCATGGCCGTACACGTCCAGCAGCTGCAGCCGGGTGGCCTGCAGCCGTTCCGCGGTCAGGCCGGCGAACCGGCGCATGAGCTCATAGCCGAGGCGCGGGTCGTCCTCGCACTTGCGGCGCAGGCACGCCCCGTCGATCCGCACCGCGCGGACCCGATCGATGGCCCGCCCGTCGAACTCCCAGCGGTGCGGCTCGATCAGCCAGGAGAACCCGGCCACGTCGCCCTCGCCGAGCGTCTGCACCACGAGGGCACCGCGGCCGGGGGCGGTGATCTCCAAGGCGACCTTGCCGTCACGGATCAGGTAGAACGTCTGCGCCTGATCGCCCTCGCGGAACAGGAAGGAGTCCGCGGGGAAGACCGCGTTGGAGGCGCACTGGACGAGCAGGGCCAGGTCCGCCCGGTCAAGCCCGGCGAAGAACTTATGGCCGCGCAGCAGCGGCTCAAGAGTCTGCGGCAATGGCGGCGACCTCCTCGGTGATGTCGATCCCGGCCGGGCACCAGGTGATGCACCGGCCGCACCCCACGCAGCCGGGGGTGCCGAACTGGTCGGCCCAGGTGGCGAGCTTGTGCGTCAGCCACTGCCGGTAGCGGGAGCGGGCCGAGACCCGCACCGGCCCGCCGTGCAGGTAGGAGTGGTCCAGCGTGAAGCAGGAGTCCCAGGAGCGGTGCCGTTCC
>JASHPP010000089.1 GCA_030038035.1 Trebonia sp. | reverse complement strand
GCGACGCCGGAGATCCGCAGCGGGACGCCGACGTTCTCGGCGGCCGACAGCACGGGCAGCAGCCCGAACGACTGGAAGATGTAGGCCACGGTCTCCCGGCGCAGCCGCATCCGGTCGCGCTCGTCCATCGCGGTCACCTCCTGCCCGGCCACCACGACCGTGCCGCTGTCCGGCGCGTCCAGCCCGCCGACCACGTTGAGGAGCGTGGTCTTGCCGGACCCCGACCGGCCGCGCAGCGCGACCAGCTTGCCCTCGCCGATCGCGAAGCTGACCCCGCGCAGTGCCGGGGTCGCGGTCGGGCCGCTGCCGTAGGTGCGGGTCACGTCCCGCACGTCCACCATGGTCACGCGCCACCGCCTTCGGCCGACGCGGACCGGGCCGGCGAGCCCGGGTCGGATGACGGCACGGCCCGGTCCGGCCACACGCCGATGTGGTCCTCCTGCGGTTCGAGCCGCACCCGGTCCCGCATGCCGAGCGACTCGGTCATCTCAAGCGGAAGCTGCAGCCGCCCCGCCCGGTCGAGCACCGCGTACTCGACGGCATGCCCGTCACCCGTGCCGTCGCCGGCCCCGTGCCGCAGCGTCTCCGTGCTCGTCCGGCCGTCCCTGATCGCGATCACCCGGCGCACCATCGACGACACCGACGGGTCGTGGGTCACGATGAGCACGGTCACCCCCAGCTCGCTGTTGGCGGTCCGCATGGCGCCGAACACCGATTCGGCTGTCACGCTGTCGAGCTCTCCTGTCGGCTCGTCGGCCAGCAGCACGGACGGCGCGTTCGCCAGCGCCACCGCGATCGAGACCCGCTGCTGCTCGCCGCCGGACATCTGGTCGGGCCGCCGCCCCGCGCAGTCCGGCACGCCGAGCAGCTCAAGAAGCTGGCCGACGCGCTGGCGCCGCGCGGTGCGGCCGCTGCCGGCCAGCCGCAGCGGCAGCTCAACGTTCTGGTAGCCGGTCAGGTAGGGCAGCAGGTTGCGCGCCGTCTGCTGCCAGATGAAGCCGACGACGGACCGCCGGTAGCCCAGCCGCTGCCGTGCCGACATGGCGGCCAGGTCGTGCCCCGCCACGCGCACCGCGCCGGCGGTCGGCGAGTCCAGCCCCGCCAGGATGTTCATCAGCGTGGACTTCCCGCTGCCGGACGCGCCGACGAGCGCGGTCATCTCGCCCGACTCGATCACCAGGTCCAGGCCCTGCAGGGCCTGCACCTCGATCCCCTCGGCGGCGTAGATGCGCACCAGCCGGTCGCAGACGATCAGCGCGCCCGCGCCGAAGTCGCCGTGCGCGCGCGTGGCGTCCTGGCGCAGGGCGTCAAGTTCTGAGGCCGTCATCGGTGCTCCTCATTATCCTCCTGCCCGGATGCTTGCCGCGACGCCGCGCTCCCGGCCTGACCTGATCTCCACGTACAGCGCGGCCACCGCCACCACCGCCAGCGCGGCAAGCGGCACCGCGAAGGACGCCACGTCGGGCCGCAGCGCGACGCCGCCGACCGAACCGGTGAACACCGACAGGCTGATCGTCGGCGCGACCACGCTCGGCAGGACCAGCCCGCAGGCGACCGCCGCCACGGCGGCGGCGAGCAGCGCGGGCAGCACCTCAAGCACCACCACGCGGGCCCGCTGGCCCTCACCCAGGCCCATGGTGGCGAGCCGGGCGAGCGTCGCTTCCCGTTCGGCGGCGCCAAGCGTCAGCTCAAGCAGCATCACCGCCAGCCCGAGCACGGCCGCGACCACGACGGCCAGTTCAAACAGGACGTAGGCGCCATGCTGCAGCGGCGCCCCGGCCAGGCCGTTCAATATGTCCGAACGGAACGTCGCGACTGCCCCTGGCATCGTCTTCGCGATCAGCGCGTTGACCTGCGCCGCGTCGATCCCCGACCCGGTCAGCAGCACGTCGTTGATGGGGACAGGCAGTGGCGGGGTGGCCGTGCTGCGAAACACCGACAGCGGCATTATCACGAACGCGCCGCCACCGGGCAGCGCCGGCGTCCCTGACAGCACGCCCGCGACCCGGACCCGGACCGGCGCGGCCGCCGCGGCCCCCGTGCTGAGCGTCGTCACGCCGGAGCCGAGGTCCGCGGCCGCCTGCGGTGACACGAGCACCGGCTGCGGCGATCCCGCCGCCAGCGGCCCGGCCGGCGCCTGCGGATATGTCTGGGTGGCGGAGACAAGCGCCGCGTAGCTGGCCGGGTCGACGGCGAGGCCGATGACCTGCTTGCCGTCCGGGGTGGTCCAGGGGGCCTCCCAGACATCGGCGGCGTGCGTGACGCCGGGCACCGCGGCCGCCGCCCGCTGCGCGGCCGGGCTGATCGTGGCGCTGCCGAGCAGGTTGTTGGTCGACGCGGCGATCGTCACGTCGGCTCCGGCGGCCTGCCACGACGCGGCGACCTCGCCGCTGGTGACCGCGTCCCTGACCATGCCCGCGAACGCGGCCAGGCTCAGCGCGAGGACGAGGGCGAACGCGGGCAGCGCCGGGGTGAGCGCGGCCCTGGCGGCCCGGGCCAGCCCGAGGAACGCGGCCGCGGCCCGCCGGCGCGCGAAGACGCGCAGCAGCCCGCGCAGCAGCACCGGGTACACCCGGAGCACCACGACCACCGCCGGGACCGCGACCAGCACCGGGGCGGCGCTGGTGTACAGGTTCACGCCCGCCCCCGCCTGCGTGCCCTGCTGCCGGAACACGACCAGGCCGGCCGCCGCCGCCGCCACCGCGGTCACCTCGGCGACCAGCCGTACGTGGCCGCGCGCACCGCGCCGGCCCCGGCCGCCCGCCCGCCTGGACAGCCGCTGCTGCCAGGCCGCGATCACCCCTGGCGCGCACACGGCGATCACCAGCACCGCGGCCGGCGCCCACCAGCCGCCGGCCGGCTCGGCGCCGGGGGTAATCAGCACCCCGAGCACGGCCCCAAGCAGGGTAGCGGGGACGCAGGCGATGGCGGCGCCGCCCGCGGCGGCCATGGCGATCTGCGGCAGCGACGCGCCGCGCGCCCGGCGCACCGCCAGCTCGGCCGACCTGCGGATCGCCACGATCCGGGCGGCCAGCACCAGCGCCACCGCGCCCGCTACCGCAAGGCTCACGTACAGCAGCCACAGCAGCGTGTCCACCTGGGCGGCGGTGTCAAGGAACGTGCCGACCGGCTGCAGCAGGGCCGAACTGACCGTCAGCGCGCTGCTGGCAGCCGCGATGCCCCCGGTCAGCGGCGGCGACTGGGTGCTGTCCTCGTTCAGCGCGTTGTACAGCGGCTGGGCCTGCTGCCCGCCGGCCGAGCCGACGTCCACGGGGAACACCCACTGCAGCGCCATGTCCTCCGGGCCGAAGTCGCTTTGCAGCGCGCCGAGCTCGCCTGGACCGATGAACGCCCCGGCGATCCAGATCGACGGGACGCAATCGACGCACGACAGGTCGGGGGTGAGCACGACCGGGTCATCGGTCCAGAACGTGGCGGAGGCATCGCGTGGCGCGATGATCCCGGTGACCTCGAGCGTGATCCCCTTGGCGAGGCTGCCGGAGTAAGCGATCTTCGGGGGGGTGATCGGCACCTTCGAGCCTGGGTGCAGGCCGAACTGGCGAGCCGTCTGCGACGACACCGCGACCTGCAGCACCGGGGAGACGGACGCGGAGGCGGTCCCCGGGTAGCGGCCGGCGACCAGCCGCATGTACTGGGTGAACGGCTGCCGGTAGCTGACCTCGAACTGCACCTCGAACGTGCCGGCGCCGGGAAGGCCGCTGGTGCTGGTCACGGTGTGCAGGAGGGTGGTCATGCTCATCCAGTCGGCGTCGGCCGGGGCGAGCTTGACGACCCCGCGGTCGAAGTCACCGTGCAGCTGGCTGGTGACCTCGGACAGTTGGCCAGCGGTGAGGTTTGCGCTGCCCAGACTGCCGAAGGAGTCGTTGTCGAGGTCGCTGGTGATCGTGCTCCACTCGGTGGCCGCGATGATCGTCCTGGCCAGCGGCGTCGTGGCGGCCAGCGTCTGGTGCAGCGCCTGCGTCCTGGCGGCCAGCGCAACCCGCGGCCCGGCCGTGGCGGCGAGAACGCCGCCGGCGACGAGCGCCGCCAGCGCCATTGTGGCCGCGGCGCTCATGCCCCATAGCCTTGTTAGCCCCCGGGGGACGACCCCCCGGTGACCCCCCGCATGGGGGGGCTGCCCGCCCCCCCATTCCCCCCTGGCCCCCCTGGCCCTGGCCGTGCTCATGCTGCCTCCGCGGCGCGCAGTTCGGCGGCGGGGTCCGGGCGGCGGAACAAGATGAGCGCGGCAGCCAGCGCGGGCAACACCGCGACGAGCGCGGCCAGTGGCAGCGTCTGCGACAGGTCGAACATCGTCATCGGCGGCGGTACCGGCTGCTGCGCCGCGGCGGTGAGCGTGACGGCAGGGACAAGCAGCCGGGCGACGACCGTGCCCAAGACCAGGCCGAGCGCGGCCGATGGCACGCTGAGCAGCAGCTTTTCGAGGAAGAGCTGCGCGGCCGCGGACCGCTGGGCGACGCCGAGCGCGGCGAGCAGCGCGTTCTCCGCGCGCCGCTGCCTGACGTTGGCCGCGATCGAGACCCAGAACCCGGTGATGGCCAGCAGCGCGGCGGCTACGGCCACCGCGAGCAGGGCCTGCTGCGGGGCGCCCGACAGCGGGTCTCCGGTCGTGGCCGCGGCGAGCGCGGTCCGGCTGGTGACGGCAGAACCGGGCGGCAGCGCGCTGGCGAGGGCGGCTGGCACGGCATGGCCGGAGGTCGTCAGCCACCACTGCGTGACCGGCAGCGGCGAGCCGCCGTGGCCGGCCAGGAAGGCCTGCACGGTCGGCAAGTCCACGATCAGGGCGCTGCCGGTGAGCGTGGGGAACGTGTCCGTCTGCGCGACGATCTTGACCGGGACCGTGACGCCCTCGATCGTGGCCGGCACGACCGAGCCCACGCCGACGTTGTTGGCGTCGTCGAACGCCCTGGTCGCGATCGCCGGCACGGTGGAGGCCGCCCCGCCCGCCGAGAGCGTCACCTGCCCGGTTACCGCCGACACCGTGGGGTGCGGGAAGTGGGGGTTGTTCACGGTCTCGCCATACCCTGGACTGAACGTCAGCGTGGCGCCGTCCGCGCCTGGCCGCCATCCGGTCACCTGCGGCTGCGCGTACGGGCCGAACGCCTCGCCTGCGCTCGCGACGCCGTCCAGCTCGGGTGAGCTGGCGGCGACCGTCCAGCCGCCAAGCCCGGCACCGGACACGGTGAGCGTGACGGCGTGCCCGGTTTGGCTGGCGGGCAGCGTGTAGGAAAGGCTCAGCTGGAGCAGGCGCAACGGGTAGCTGGCATCGCTGCCGCCGAGCGGGGCGGTGAGCACGTGCGGCCGGCCGTCCGCGGGCAGCGTGCCCACCGGGATCTGGTAGGCCGCGCCGCTTGCGTCGATGATCGTCACGGCGGCCGTGACCGTGCCGAGTCCCGGCTGGGCCGGGCTGAGGGTGGCGGTCAGCTTGACGCTGCGCGGGCGCCCGGCGATGACGGTGCCGCCTGACCCGCTGGCCGGCGCGATCGCGCGGAAGAGCTGCCCGGGCGGCAGCGCCGACTGATCGCTGCGCAGCAGCACGACGCCCGGCGCCTGATTCGCGCCGACGAGCAAGATCTGCGATGGCAGCGCCACCGGTATGACGGAAACCGCCATCGCGGCCTGCACGCCGGCCGCATGGGCGATCGACCCGCCGGAGCCTGGCGCCAGCGGGGCGGCCAGGTCCACCCTGACGTCCGCGCCGGTCGTGAACGCGGCCTGGTCGGCGGCCGACCGGCTCCAGCTCTCATGCTGCGCCAGGGCCAGGGTGCCGGTGGCGACCGCCATCACAAGCAGCAGCGCCGCGCCGCCCTGCCGCAGCGGCTGGCGGCTGAACTGCCACCCGGCCAGGGACGCGGTGAGCCTGCGCCCCCGCCCGGCGAGCTTGTCGCCGGCCCGCGCCGCGACAGGCAGCAGGCGGAGCACGAGGATCGTGCCGCCCGCCAGTGCCAGCGCCGGGGCCAGCGCGAGCACCCAGTCGATGCCGGCGGTTGCCCCGTTCGCGCCCTCCGAGGTCACCGCGGAGTACCGGCGCAGCTGCCAGCCGGCCAGCACCGCGAGGACGATCAGGCCCAGGTCCGCGCCGGCGCGGACGGTGCCCGCGATCGCGGCCTGCCTGCCGCGGCGCGCCCTGGCGGCGCCCGGCCCGCTGCGCAGCACGGGGAACAGCATGGCCGCGATCGCGATCACGGCGACCGCGACGGTCGCGCCGAGCGCGTCCAGCCAGGTTCCGGCGGCGCCGACGTGCACGCTCACCGCGCCGCGCGCGTAGAGGGTGTCGCCGAGCAGTCGCGCCAGCCAGATCCCGGCGACCCCGCCGGCGACGGCCGCGGCGGTACACAGCGGGATTATCTCGGCCGCGGTCAGCCGGGTGAGCTGCCAGCGGGTGGCGCCGCGCGCGGCAAGCAGCGCGGTCTCGCCCTCCCGCTGCGTGACGAGCAGCCGGGCGACCGCGAGCAGCGCCGCCGCCGCGAGCACGAGCAGCTGCAGCCCGCTGATCACGATCAGCGACCTGGCGACGGCCAGGTTGCTCGACGTCGCGGCGAGCACTGCGGGCAGGTTCGTCGTGAGGTCGACGCCGCCCAGGGCGGGGGAGTTGGCCATCGAACCGAGCAGCGCCGTGATGTTCGCGGAGACCGCGCTGAGGTCGGAAGTGGTGAACGCCGCCATGTCTGGCTGTGCGACCCAGCTACCGCCGCCCACGGCGAGCACGCCGCCGAATGCCGCCGGGCTTACCAGCAGCGGCCCGAACGTGGTGAACCCGGCGGACGTGTCCGACCCGCTCGCCGGGACCTCGTTCAGCTGCCAGTAGGAGGCTGCCGGGCCGGACAGCTGGCGCTGCGCGAACAGGCCGGTGATCGTGAATGTCACCAGCCCGCCCGAGAGCCGGTCCCGCAGCCGGAGCACGTCGCCGACGGACACGTGCAGCAGGGCGGCGGCGGTGGCCGGCAGCGCGGCCTGGACGGGCGCCGCTCCGCCGGGCGCCGCTCCGCCGGGCGCCGCCGGCCAGTGGCCGGAGAGCAGGACGGACCGCGAGGTGACGCCGCTCATCGCCGCGGCCTCGAGCAGCGGCGTGTTCCCCTGACCGGTGCTGGCCGGCCGGGCGGGCAGTGCGCCGGACACCAGGCCGAGCGGGTCGGACCAGGTAGCCTGCCAGAAGCTGGACGGCACCCCGAGCAGCGCCGAACTGATCGCGCTCTTGAACGCCGCGCTGACCGGGGCCAGCGGGCTGTCGGCCAGCGTGACCTGGGCGTTCAGTGACGTGGCAGGCGCCACCGCCAGATCGTGACTGACCGCCTGCGGGAGCGCCTGTCCGGCGAAGACGGCCAGCGCCGCGCCGACAGCCGCCGCCACCAGCGTCGTTAGCGCCGCGGCGGCGAGGACCACCCAGTGCACGGTCATCCGCCGTGCGGCCAGCGGTCCTCGCGGGGTAAGCACAAACCAAAGGATTCCCCATGAGTTACCGCGACGGCAATTCGTTGCGGTAACAAAACAATGCAGTATGTTTGGGCGCCATGCCGACAATCCTCATCACCGGCGCGGCGGGGCAGATCGGGACGATGCTCAGGCCCCGGCTGGCGCGCCCCGGCCGCGCGCTTCGCCTGCTGGACGTGGTGCCGATAGCTGCCGGACCTGGCGAGGAGGCGGTGACTGCCTCCGTCACCGACCTGACCGCGATGACGCGGGCCTGCGACGGCGCGGACGCGGTCATACACCTGGGCGGGATCCCGTCCGAGGCGCCCTGGGACCGGATCCTCGACGTCAACATCAACGGCGCCTACGTCGTCTTCGAGGCCGCCCGCCGGGCGGGCGTGGCCCGGGTGGTGTTCGCCTCGTCCAACCACGCGGTCGGGTTCAGCCCGCGGTCGCAGTTCCCCGTCCCCGACTACGCGTTCCCGGCTCCCGACACGTACTACGGGGTCTCCAAGGCCGCGGGCGAGGCGCTGGCCGCGCTGTACAGCCGGCGGTACGGGATCGACGCGATCTGCGTGCGCATCTTGTCCTGCTTCGCGCGGCCGGCGAGCGTCAGGATGCTGTCCACCTGGCTGTCGCCCGACGACGCGGGCCGGCTTTTCGAGGCCTGCCTGACCGCGCCGTCGCCCGGCTTCCGCGTGGTGTTCGGCGTCTCGGCCAACTCCCGCGGCGGCTGGGTGTCGCTGGCCGAGGCGCGGGCACTCGGCTACGAGCCGCGCGACGACGCCGAGGCGTACGCCGCCGAGGTCATCGCCGCCCGCGGCGAACCCGACCCGGACGACCCGGCGGCCCGCTACCTGGGCGGCGAGTTCACCTTCCCGGCGCTTGACGCCGGCAACCTGAGCTGAGGCTATCTGCGCCGGCTCGCGCGGCGCCCAGTGCGCGCGACCGATGAGCGCTCGACCGAGCAAAAATCTTCGTAATAATGGCGGCTCGCTGTAGCGTTTCTACCCTGGCGCATCACAGGCAACTCTGGCTGACCGGCTCGGGGGTGCGGGAGCTAGCGCTCCTTCTCCAGCGCTTCCCAGCGGGCGAGCAGGTCGGCGATCTCGGTGTTCAGGAACTCGAAGAAGGCGGTGTGCGCGGTCATCCTGGCGCCGGCCGGCGTGCCGGCGCCGACGAGGCCTGCGCCCTCCTTCAGCAGGCCCGCCCAGCGCACGAGGACCTGGCTCTGCAGCCGCATCACCTCGGTCCACACGTCCGCGGGCATGCGGAAGTAGTCACGGCGCGAGCCCGGCACCCGCTCCTTGTGCACGAGGCCGACCCCGGTCAGGTAGCGGACCGCGCCGGACACCGCGGCGGGGCTTATCCGCAGCATCGCGGCGAGGTCCGCGGCCGTGAGCCGGTCGGAGTCGGAGATCAGGAACGCGACGAACACGCGCGCCGGCATCGCAGGGAACCCGGCCGCGACGAGCACCGAGGCGAACCGCTCGTTGAACCGCAGCAGCGGATCCCCCGCGTGATCGCTGACCGCCACCATGTGAGTGATCATACAACATTTTGAAGATTCACGATTTTCTGAATCTTGCTAAGCTGATGTCATGGCGAACGCTATCGAGGCGAGCGGGCTGCGTAAGGCGTTCGGGCCGGCCAGGGCGCTCGACGGCCTGGACCTGACCGTCCGCACCGGAGAGGTGCACGCCTTCCTCGGCCCGAACGGCGCGGGCAAGACCACCACGATCCGCATCCTGCTCGGGCTGCTGCGCAAGGACGGCGGCGCGGTCGCCCTGCTCGGCGGCGACCCGTGGCGGGACGCGACCACCCTGCACGGCAGGCTCGCCTACGTGCCCGGCGACGTGACGCTGTGGCCGGGCCTGACCGGCGGCGAGATCATCGACCTGCTCGCCCGGCTGCGCGGCGGCGGTGACCCCAAGCGCAGGCAGGACCTGATCGAGCGGTTCGACCTTGACCCGTCGCAGCGGGCGCGCGCGTATTCCAGGGGCAACAGGCAGAAGGTCGCGCTGGTCGCGGCGCTGGCCAGCGACGCCGAACTGCTCCTGCTCGACGAGCCGACCGTCGGCCTTGACCCGCTGATGGAGGCGACCTTCCGCGAGTGCGTCAACGCCGAGCGCCGCGACGGCAGGACCGTGCTGCTGTCCAGCCACATCCTCGCCGAGGCCGAGGCGCTCGCCGACCGCGTGACGATCATCCGCGCGGGCCGCACGGTGGAGACCGGCTCGCTGGCCGACCTGCGGCACCTGACCCGCACGACCGTCGACGCCGAGCTCGCCAGCCCCCCGCCCCCAGTTGACGCCATGCCAGGCATCCATGACGCCGTCCTCGACGGCACCCGGTTGCGCTGCGAGGTGGACAACACCGCTCTCACGCAGGTGCTCGGCGCTCTCACTGCGGCCGGGGTCCGCACGCTGACCTGCCGCCCGCCGACCCTTGAGGAGCTTTTCCTCAGGCATTATTCCGAACGATCCGGGCCGGCTCCCCAGCGATGACCCGTTCCCTGACCGGCACCCGCGACCTGGTGGAGCTGGCGCTGCGCCGGGACCGGATCATGCTGCCCGCCTGGGTCTACGTGGTCGTCGCCGGGGTCTCGGTCAACGCGTACGCGTTCGGCCGGCTGTACAGGACCGCGGCGCAGCGGGCGGCGCTGGTGGCGTCGGGGGAGGGCAACCCGGCGCTGCTGTTCCTTTACGGCCGGCTGAACGGGACCTCGGTGGGCGCCCTGACCGCCTGGCGGTACGGGGTGTGGGGCGCGCTGTTCGCCGTGCTGATGAGCGTGTTGATCGTGATCAGGCACACCAGGGCGGACGAGGAGGCCGGGCGCCTTGAGCTGATCGGCTCGGCCCGGGTGGGCAGGCAGGCGCCGCTGGTGTCGGCGCTGGCGGTCGCGGCCCTGGCCAACGGGGTGCTCACCGCGGTGCTGTGCGCGGTGCTGCCGGTCATCGGGCTGCCGGCCGCGGGCTCGGCCGCGCTCGCGCTGGCGATCGGCACCTGCGGGCTGGCGTTCACCGGGATCAGCGCGGTCGCCGCGCAGCTCACCTCGGGGGCCCGGGCCGCCCGCGGGCTGGCGATCGGCGTGCTCGGCCTGGCGTTCCTCGCGCGGGCGGCCGGCGACTCGGCCGGGGCCGCCGGGCCGGCCTGGCTGACCTGGGTGCTGCCGCTCGGCTGGACGGAGCTGCTCCGGCCGTTCGCATCCGAACGATGGTGGGTGCTGGCGCTGCCGGTCTCCGTGTTCGCGGCCGGCACCTGGCTGGCGTTCGTGCTCGCCGCCCGGCGCGACCACGGGGCGGGCCTGGTGCCCGCCCGGCCGGGGCGGGCGGAGGCGTCCGCGCTGCTGCGCGGCCCCCAGTCGCTCGCCTGGCGGCTGCAGTGGCCGTCGCTGGCCGGCTGGGCGGCGGGCTACGCGTTCCTGTTCGCGGTCTGCGGTGCCGCGGCGAAGGGGATCGGCCAGCTCCTCGGCACGAGCAGCGCGCTGACGAAGGAGTTCACCCGGCTCGGCGGGCAGTCCGCGATCGTCAACGCCTACCTGGCCGGGCTGATGCTGCTGGCCGGCCTGGTGGCCGCCGCCTACGGGGTGTCCGCCGTGCTGCGCCTGCGGGCGGAGGAGACCGGGGGCCTGGCGGACCCGGTGCTGTCGGGTGCCCCCGGCCGGATCCGCTGGGGGTCCAGCCACGTGCTCGTGGCGGTCACGGGCAGCGCCCTGCTGCTCGCGCTGGCCGGTGCCGCGGCCGGTCTTGGCTACGGCCTGCGCGTCGGTGACGTGGGCGGCGAGGTGGCCCGGATGCTCGGCGCCGGCCTGGCCCAGCTTCCCGCCGCGCTGGTGATCGCGGGGATCGCCGTCGCGGCGTTCGGCCTGTTGCCCGGCCAGTCGGTCGCGGTGGGCTGGGCGGCGGTCGGGCTGGCGGTCGTGATCAGCATCTTCGGCCAGGCGCTCCGGCTGTCCGGATGGGTGCTTGACGTCTCCCCGTTCACCCATGCTCCCCGGCTTCCCGGCGGGACCGTCGCGGCGCCCCCGCTGGTGTGGCTGTCGGTGATCGCGCTGGGGCTCGGCGCGGCCGGGCTGGCCGCCTTCCGCCGCCGCGACATCGCCTGACCGCGGGCTCGTCACCGGGTGCGGCGTGATCGGCACATATCGATGCGAAATGTCCAGTTTTGGGGCGATACGCACAAAAAGTTCCGGCGCGACACGCCGATATAGCGGTTCCGGTGGCGGAGGCCATTGTTTGTCGAGATGATGTTGTGACCTTGCCCGCAGGTACCAACAGCAGACACACAGAGGTGACCGCGACTATGAGGAGCGGATGGCCGCATACCCAGGATGACCATGGGAGACTTCCCCCGGATGGGCGGCAGGTACCGTTCGGTCCGGACATCTCATGGCCAACCGGGTACTCCGATCTGGAGTACCGAGGCGGCGACTACCGCTACCCGGCGTCCCGGCCGCCGGCGCCAAGCCACGGCGAGCACCCGTACGCCGCGGCCGGCGCGAGCGGGTACGGCACCGACCCGGGCGGCTACGCCCGGTCCGCCGCCGACGACTTCGGTTACGGCGACCCCGGCTACGCCAACCCCGGCTACAACGGCCCGGCGTCGCAGGACGCCGGGATCGCGGGCACCCGGACGGTGCGCGGATACGTCGAGCCAGGACAGCCGCCGCAGCCCGGCTACGGGCAGGCTGGCTACGTGCTGTCCGCGCCCACGGGTCCCGCGCCCGCGCGCGCGGGGTACGGGCGGCACGGGTACACCGGGCCCGGATACATGGAGTCGACGCGCATCGAGCTGGCTTACCCCCACCACGAGCCGCAAGGCTACGGGGGAGTCGAGGCCTACAGCGCGGCGGACACCTATCGGCAGCCGTGGGACTACGACCAGCCGCTGCGCTATGAGGGCGAAGAGCAGTCCTACCAGGCCGGCGGCGGCTACGCGGACTCGGGCGGTTACCCCGCCCTCGACTACCCGGCCCCAGGCGATTACGGCCGCGGGGGCCCCGGCCCCGCGCCGTACGACCCGGCCGACTACAACGGCTCGGCGTACTCGCGGCCGGGCATCGACGGCCCGGGCTATGACCTGTCCGGCATCATCGGGACCGGCGACTTCGAGGCCGTCGGCTACGACGAGCCGAGCTACGGCCGCCTGTCCTACGACGACCCGCGCTACGACCGCCCGCGCTTCGACGAGACGCGCTTCGACGTGCCCCGCTTCGACGAGACGCGGCTGGACAGCCTGTGGGCGGACAGCGAAGACATCCGGCAGGACGAACCTGTCGGGTACGGAAACGACGGGTTCGATACAGGCGGCCCGGATCGTTCGGGATATCCGGACTACGCGGCGGACGGGGGCGACGGCGGCGCGGACTTTGCAGGCCGCCGCCACCGCTTTGCCGACACCCGGTATGACCTGCGCGTCGATGACCTGGGCATGGATCACACCAGGTTCGACGTCCCGGCCTACGACGAGACGCGCATCGACAGCCTGCGGTCGCCGCGGTCCGCGCGGTCCGCGACCGGGCTGCTCGCGCCCGCCGACGACGAGCCGCTGGACTGGGACGAGCCCGGCGAGTTCGACTTCCTTGACCTGGATGACGACCGCAGGCAGGTGCCCGCCGCCTTCTCCCGGACGGCGCAGCGCCGCCGCGCCGGCGAGGACACCGGCACGCGGCGCGCGGCCGGCCGCCGCCGCGGCCGCAGCGGCGACCGCCGGCAGTGGATGGCCCTGGGGGCCATCGCGGTCGTGGCGGCAGGGGCGATCGGCGGTGTGCTGATGAAGTACGTGTTCTCCGGGCCGAGCGGCCCCGCGCACACGATCGTGGCGCCGGACCAGGTCGACGGGTTCACCCGCATGCCGAACCTGGAGAAGGAGATGAAGGTCAGCGCGCTGGCCAACGAGGTGATGAGCACGAGCGCCGGCCAGGCCAGCGACGTCGTTTCCGCCGTGTACCAGATGGGCAGCTCCGCCCCGGGCGGCGACGCGCAGATCTTCATGTTCGTGGGCGGCAAGCTGTCCAGCGCCGCGCCGGCCACGTCGATCGCCAACTTCACCCAGACCTACCCCGGCGCGAACGTCGTGCCGGCCGGGTCGCTGGGCGGCGAGGCGGCGTGTGCCGAAGCGCAATCCAACGACCAGGGCGTGGCGATGTGCGTCTGGTTCGACAACGACAGCTTCGGTGAGCTCGTGTCGCCGACGATGACGACGGCGAAGCTCGCGACCACGCTGGACGAGGTCCGCCCGAGCCTCGAGCTCTACGCGAAGTAGGCCCTGCGGGGGTCTCGCCCCTCGGGCCGGACGGGCGCCCGGGCGTGCGGGTCAGCCTTCTTTCGCGTCCCCGTCCCCGGACTTGGCGGCTGGCGGGGGCTGGGCGGCAATGCCCGCGGCGGGGCGCCTGCGGATCGACAGCCGCGTGACGGCCAGCACGAACGCCAGCGCCAGCACGCCGAGGCCGATGAGCTGAGCGCCGGCGGTCTGCGCGCCAAGCGGCACCGCCGACGTGTTCGCCACCGTCCTCGCGCTGGCCTTCTGCTGCGCGGGGGTGGGCGTCGGGGCAGGAGACGACGGAGTGAGCGTCGGGAACAGGTTCCCCGCGTTGCCGCCGGGGCTGAGGGTGGAGCCAGTTCCGCTCACGTAGGGGAGCCCGCCGACCGGCAGCGGTGAGCTGCTCACGATGGGGAGGTACACGTCGACCGCCACGGTCGCGGACGCTTGCGGATCCCTGGGCAGGTAGGCCGCGCTGGCCAGGACCGTCAGCCGCACGGCCGATACCGACGCGGTGAACGGCACCGTGACCTGCGCCTGAACCTGCCGCGGAGACGACTTCGCGTCCACCTGGCCGAGGTAACAGGACGCGGATCCGTCGTTGCTGCCGCAGCCGAAGCTGAATCGCGGCGACAGGCTCGCGGGCGCGGCTGTCAGGCGGATGGTGGCGACGGGCACGTTCCCGCCTTCGGTCCAGGCGCTCACGACCCACTGGGCCGTCTGGCCGCCGTCAATGCTGGCCTGGCTGCGCTGGATGGCGACGCAGAGGCTGACCGGCGCCGTCGCGGGGTTCGTGAAGGTGCCCGCCGGATCCTCCGGGTCCTTGGCCGCCGTGGGCGTTACTCGCGGGTCAGCGGACGGTGTTGCGGTAGCGGACGCGGACGCGCTGGCCGGCGAACTGCTGGGGTCCGGCGAACTGCTGGGGTCCGGCGAACTGCTGACGGTCGCCTGGGAACTGCTGCTGGCCGCGGGGGAACTGCTGCTGGCTGCGGGGGAACTGCTGCTGGCCTCGGGAGAGCTGGCCGGATCCGGGGAGCTGGTGGGATCCGCGGAGATGCTGGTCACCGCGGCGGCCGACGTGGCAGCCGGGGCCGGTGAGGGATCGGGACTCGGGGTTGGCGATCCCGAGTCGTCCGAGCCCGTCGAACCGCTACCCGACGGCGAGTCGCTCGGCGTGGCAGTCGGGCTCGTGCTCGGAGAGGGGCTCGTGCTCGGAGAGGGGCTGTTGGTGGGGGTCGGGCTGTTGGTCGGGGTTGGGCTGGGCGGCACCGGTGGCCGCAGCTGCTGGCACTGCTGACCGCTTCCGCTCACCACGGCCGCGGTCCGTGCCAGCGCGGCGGCGGAGGCGGGCATGCCTGGCTGGGCTGCCGTGACCGCTATCGAAAACCCGGCGGCCGTCACGACGAGAACGCCGCATGTCACGAGGCCGACGGCAGCCGGTCGTACGTGCGTGAAACGCATGAGGCCTGCCCGTGCTGTTCGTTTGCTGCTGCGGAACGACTATTCAGTATGCTGTGGCCGCATCCGGCTAAGCGCCTGACCCGTGGTACGCCCCCATTGGACACCAGGCCCAGTGCCTGCCGCCACTGCAACTACTACCCAGCAGGTCGCAACCTGATCACGATGCGCGAGACCAGATCGGCCGGCCCCTAACCTGGGACGATGCCGGACGGCGGGCTGGTTCCCGCGAAGCCGGGCCTGGCCGCGGATCGCATCGCGCGGCAGGCGGCACCCCTGGGCCGGCCGCCTGAGTTCGGCAAGAGTTCATCTCACGGACATGCGGTGGCAGGCGTCCGGGGCCCGGCGCGTCACTCGATCTCTCCGCGTTGACAGGGATCCGCACGCTACGTGATCTATGTCACGCTTTGACCTTTTTCATTCACATCATCCCCTCATAAGATCACTTGTTTACTTGTGTCAGATAGCACCCAGGCGTGAGATGGTTGCTCCCCCGCAACACGTCGCCTTGACCCGCGGCAACGTCCACGCCCCTGTCGTCGCTCTGGTGCGTCGCACCGGCCGACAGCGCCGAGGGTGATCGCAGCGCCTCCCGAGTGCGCGTACGACTCAAGGTTTACTCTCGTGTCCCCCCGTTTCAACGAAGCAGTTTCCCCGTCCCCCCAGTCTCGTATCGCCCGTCGGCTCGCTCGTGAGCGCACACGCGTGTCGTGCGTGTCGCTGGCCGCCGCGACCGCCGCGGTGGCAGCCGGAATCGCCGTGGTCGGGGCGTGCGCCGGTTCCGCGCCGTGGACCGCCATGGCCAGCACGCTCGCGATGGACGGCGGCGGCCATGCCGGGCAGGGCTCCTCGTCTGTTCATGCCGTGTCTCCGCTCTACGGCTGGGTCGCCGGGCTGGCGTGGCACGCCCAGGCGGGTTCGGCGGCGGACCGAGCCGACGGCGTCCAGCTCGATTCGCGGGAAAATTCCGGCGCCCAGGGCATCGTCGGCAGCCTGGCGCTGGCCGCCCGCGCCCTGACGCAGGTCGCCGGCGACACCGGCACCGCGTCGCACACCGCGCGCGCCAGCACGAGTCCGGCTGCGGCCAAGCCGTCGGCCCCCCGCCCGGCAGCCGTGCACCCGGCGGCTCCCCGCCCGCACGCGGCGCCACGCAAGCCAGCGCCGGCGCCGGTTCACCACGTGCAGGCCCCGCCGCCCCAGCCGTTCCTCGTCTACGACTCGGTGGATCCGGGCGCGATCCCCGCTGGCCAGCAGGTCGCCACCTACGCCACCGGCGCCTACGCCGTCCCGGCGTCCGCCGTGGCGGGGCGCGGGCACGTGCTGTGGATCGACACGCAGGGCACCGACCCAGCCGCGGCGGCGCTTGACGTGGAGCCGGGCGACGCGACCCCGTGGCAGGCCGCGAGCTGGATCGAGGCCAAGCTGAGCGCCGATCACAACACGGTGGCGATCATCTACACGATGATCGACGACTGGCAGGCGGTGAAGGACAGCGTGGCCGGCCTCCCGCAGTGGATGCAGGCCAGGGTCCGCTACTGGATCGCCGATCCCACAGGCGTGCCGCACGTCCTGCCCGGTTCCAACGCCACGCAGTGGTACTGGGGCAACAACTACGACATCTCGACCGCCGACCCGGGCTTCGAGAGCTAGCCGCAACCGGTTGTGACGCTGAGTGCCGCCGTCCATAGCGGACGCCGGCGCTCAGCGTTCCCCGGCACGGATGTTCGTCCATCCGCAGTCCCTCCCCGACGTAGCGCTCGCTGTGCCAGAGTGCGCGGGGGCGGCCGAATGTACAGGGGGAGGTCGGACTGCTTTCACCGTGGCGCAGGCGGACGCCTCCGGGCGGAGACGCGAGCACCACAGAAGTACGCTAAGCTCTCTAAGGCCGGTTGGCGCACGGGCTGGCACGCTGTTGGACTCGACGGCGTCCCAGCGCTGTGCACGGCCTGAGGAGACGCGTTGCGGTGCGGAACCCCAGGAATACATGCCCCGTTAGCTCAGTCGGCAGAGCGTCTCCATGGTAAGGAGAAGGTCAACAGTTCGATTCTGTTACGGGGCTCCAGGTCAGCGGCCTGATGCCTCAAGACAGGCAAGGCCGGTGGGGACATCAGTGGGGACTAACGGCTCGGCTAGTTGCAACTACCCGAGCCGTTAGCGTCTCGTCGGATGAGGATCCCGTCGAGCGTTGTGTGATCTCAGCCTTGAATAATGGAACAGCCCGGTCATGGTGGACGCTCTCTGCGGCCCTGATCCCCTCCGTGTGAACGAGGCATGTGCTGTCGGCCGGTGTGGCTCGCTGTGGCTAGATAGCAGCTCAAGCCCACAACTTGGATGCTCGGCCACGCCTCATGTTGCCCTGCGTGGGCCGATGATGGCTCTCCGCCTGGCTCCCCGCAAGCCCAAGCTTGATCGGGTGATCTGAGTCACATAGTCGACATGCAGCCGCCCCGTACACCTGGGTATCCGAACGGGCGAAGCTCACGTCCCCTGGCGACGGTGATGACACGCCGATGAGCGTCTCCTGTGCGACGTAGAAAGCGGCGGACCGGCTGGAGCGGTGCGCTCGAGGAAGATGGCGCCACCGGCCGGTTTGCCAAGCTATCAAGTCGCAGTTCGCAGGTTTCTCCGGGAGCAGTCGCCATATATTGCATAGGTGTCATCTGACCTCGGAGAAGGGACCGCGACGGCAACGCAGGCCGTACTGTCCGCACAGCCGACGGATGACGCTGGGGCTCAGACGGCTGACCGGTTTGAATGGCAGGCGGCGATGGCGGCAGCTGATGCTCTTTCCCTCTACCGCGAAACCATCGACAACGGTCGTTTGGCCTCCGCTACTGATGTGGGAATCGTCTGCGAACATCACGAGGACTGGGTGGTTATTGGCCCGGGGGGAGCCGAGCTTGTCTCAGCGAAGCATCGCGACCCGTCGGTGGCGGTATTCACTACCATTAATCAGCTGCTCGGAGACGGCGGGCTCGCGCACTTGTTCGGGCGCTGGCATACGATTAACGAATTGCCGTACTGTCGCCTGGTCACGACCGCCGGGCTGGCCCCGGGAGAAGCCCAGGGACTGAACGAGGCGGCCGTAGCCCTCCGGAAACTCGCGGGCGAAGGGCAGATGCTCCTCGCAAGCGGCACTCACGAGGCAGTCGTTATCCAGTTCGCGAAAGGCCTTCAGCGGACCCCGAAGTTCCTGCCGACTCCGTGGAAAGCGTCAGTCGACGCTGGCGTCACAGATCCCGCCGCCGATCATCTGGAGCAGGCGGCCCGCTTTTTGTCTGTGCTCCGGATAGACGAGGCCAGACCGCAGCGTACCTACGTCAGCGATGCTGCCCCGAACATGTACTGCGTTCCGGTCTTGCAGACTTTGGGGCACGACGCCCTGCTCGCCGTCTCCGTCTGGGAAGCCGTGATGGCGCTCTTCCGAGCCCGAATGCGGGCAGCAGGTCCTACTTCGCGCGGCGCGCTGCCTCATATTCAGGCTGGCCAGGTCAGACTCACCAGCGGCGTGTTGGCGCAGCGTGAACTGGCCAAGCGAACGGTGACAATCGCGGATCTTGACCTCACGATTCGGAAAGCGGTCTCGAACCGAGCAGGCTACCTGCCGATCGTCCCGCCCCCGCGCACTACGCGTCTCGGGATCAAGATGGAAGCGGGACTCTGCGCTGATAACTCCATCGAGCGAGCGGAGCAGCTTCGGTCTGATTATTTGGCGTACTGGAGCGAGCGAGACAGTGGAGACCCCTTGGCCCGCTCACTCCGGCAGCGGCTGCAACGGGCGCTGCTTGCCATCAGCGACGATGCTGCCACCGCGATCACCGATTCAGGAGCACCTCTTCGCGGGCCCGACCTGTGGCGCGACATTAAGGCGCGCGTGAAGGCGATGCCGCCGGGGGACTGGCCCGAGGACCTTGACGCCGACCTGCGCCTCGGCGGCATCTGCGACCTGACCGCCCAGTGCCTGGTCTGGTTCAGCGAGCGGTTCGACGTCGCCGCGCGTCTCGCTGCCGCTCGGTCTTGGCAGGGGGATGCGTCGTGACGATCCCCAGGAACCCGGAAGACTTTGCCCTGCTGCGGGAAGATCTCGCCTATCACCAGGTACGCGTCCTGCTCCTGATAGACGCGGTCGCCGCTGCGCGCGGGCACCAGGGCAAAGTCGACGGCCTTACCAAGCTCGCGAAGCTGGACTTCCTGCTGCGCTACCCCG
>JASHPP010000695.1 GCA_030038035.1 Trebonia sp. | reverse complement strand
CGGGTCCGCTTCGAGCTGGGGGTGAGCAGCTCGGGCCGGACGTCGAGCTTGGGCAGGTAATAGCGGACGGGCAGGCCGGTCTCGAATAGCAGCCTGGGACGGCGGCTGTCCGCGATGAGTTCACCGCCGACCCGCACCTGCACGTGACGGGAGGAGTTGAGCACGTCGACCCGGTGGTAGGGGTCGCGCGGGTGGCGGAACACCTCGTCGTCCTCCTCATACCACGCGTCGGCCTGGTCCCAGTAGAAGGCCACGTAATCGCGCAGCTGCGGAACCGACTCGATCGGCTCCGGGTAGGCCCAGACCGCGTTCTCATACCGCCGGCCGCCGGCGAGCACGGAGTAGTACGACGCGTCGCCCTTATACGGGCAGTGGGTGTGCAGGCTCGTCGGCTCGAGGAGGTCGAACCGCACGTCGTCGCGGGGAAAGTAGTACACGGGAAGGTGCCCGGTCTCGAACAGGTAGACGGTCGCGCCGCTGTCGGCGACCGCCTCGCCGCCGAAGAACACCCGCACGCGCCGCTGATTCGGCTCGGTGCGCACCCGCGGCGCCGTTTGCGTCGCGGCCGGCTCTGCTGTCTGCGTCATTGCTGCCTCGCTGGTTCTGTTGTCAGTAGCTGGTCGAGGGCGGCGGCAAGCGCCGCGGGCTGGGTTGCGGGGATGTCCGCCCCGGCCGTCTGGAGGGTGATCACCCGGACCCGCGGCGCCCGCTGGCGCAGCCTGGCCAGGTCGTCGGCTGTCAGCGGCCCGGCCCAGTCGCCGCGGATCAGGGCCACGGGGATGGCGAGCTGGCCGAGCTCGGTCCACAGGCCGTCGTCACCGCCGGCCTCCTGGCCGGGATCAGGGGCCGCCCGCAGGTTGCCCGGATGGTGCCGCCATACCCACGCGCCGTCCGTGTTCTGGACGAGCTCGTAAAGGACTTCCCTGTGCAGGGCCTGCCCGCTGTGCTCCGGGCGCCTGGCGGCCAGCGCCGCGAGGGCTTCCTCGGGACTGGCGAACCGTTCAGGACCCGTCCACGCCGACCCGGGGCCGCCGGGCGAGCCGGGCAGGGTGTTGACCAGGGCCAGCCCCGCGAGCACCGCCGGATAGCGCCGGTGCAGCGCGAGCCCGGTACGCCCACCGAGGCCGCCGCCCGCCACGAGCCGTGCGCGCGGCGCGAAGGAGCGGATGGCTTCGGCGACGGCGGGCGCGAGCTTGCCCGGCTCGTACCGCCCGTCGCGGCGCCAGTCCGAGCGCCCGTGGCCGGGCAGGTCGATCGCCACGCTGGGACGGCCCGCGGCCAGGGCGACGGCGTCCCAGGCGCGTGCGCTCTCGCCGATGTCGTGCAGGAACACCAGTTCTGGCTGCCCTTCGCCCCAGAACACGCCGCTGACGTGCCCCCCCGTGGGCACGTTGACCCAGCCCCTGCGGACCCGGGGCAGCGGGCCGCCGGCAATCCCCGCTTCCGCCGCCGTCTGCGCGACAAGCGCGAACTCATCGCCGAGCGCTGTGAATCCCTGGGACACGGCAACCACTGCTGCTCCTCCCGCCCGGGCGCCGCGGCGGCCCGGGTCAGGTCACCGCCGCGCTGCGGCCACCCCTCCAGCGTCACACCGCCGGCCACATTTGTCAATATTCTTGATCAATTTTATGGGAAATATCGACATGAGCGCGCGGGCAGCACTCGGCCCGGGTAGAGCAAGCCGTGCTCGTTCGGTATAAAGATCTTTATTTTCCCGAACGGGCCGGGGCGCCTGCACTTTGAAACTATATCGACCGGTTAAATAGGATTCGTGGGATGAGTGAGCCTGTGGTGATGGACGGTGCCACACTGGGCTGCGCGGCGGTCGCGGCGGTGGCGCGCCGCGGCGCCCGGGTCGCGATCGCGCCCGCGGGGCTGGCCAGGGCCGCCGCCGCGCACCGGACGGCACTGGAACTGGCGGCCAGGGACCCGTTCTACGGGCGGACCACCGGAGTCGGCGCCAACGGCGCGGTGGCGGTCGAGCCGGGTAACGGCCATGGCCTGCGGCTGCTGCGCAGCCACGCGGGCGGGGCCGGCCAGCCGGTGTGCGCGGCCGTGGCCCGCGGCATGCTCGCCGTCCGGCTCAACCAGCTCGCGGCGGGCGGCTCAGGCGCAAGTCCAGCCTGGCTGGACGCGACGGCGAGCGCGCTCAACGGGGGCCTGACCCCTGACTTTCCGGCCCTCGGCGGCATCGGGACCGCGGACCTGACCGGGCTGGCCGCCACGGCGCTCGCGCTCATCGGCGAGCGGCCCTGGCGCGGCGCGGACGGCCCGGTGCTGGCCGCGCTGCTGGCGCCTGGCGTGGCCGACGCGGACGCGCTCGCGTTCCTGTCGTCCAACGCGATGACGCTGGCGCAGGCCGCGCTCGCGCACCACGATCTCGCCGGGCTGCTCGGCGCGGAGCTCGAGATCGCCGCGCTCAGCCATCTCGCCCTGTCCGGCTCGGCCCAGCCCTACGCGGCAGCGGTGCAGGCGGCGCGGCCGCATCCGGGCCAGCGCGACGCCGCCCGGCGGCTGCGCGAGCTGCTCGGCCCTGACGCCGCCCGGCCGACTGCCCGCGTCCAGGATCCGTACGGGCTGCGAGCGCTGCCGCAGGTGCACGGACCGGCGGCGGAGGCGCTCGGCCACGTCGAGCGGGTGCTGCTCGTGGAGATGAACGCCGCCGCGGAAAACCCGCTTGTCGACCCGTCCGGCGGCCAGGTGCTGCACAACGGGAACTTCCACGGCGCCTACCTGGCCCACGCGCTCGACAGCGCGCGGCTCGCGCTGTGCGCGGACGCCGCGCTGCCTGTCGCCAGGCTCGCCGCGCTCACCGACCCGGAGCGAACCGGGCTGCGGCCGTTCCTGGCCGGCGGCGCCGCGGGCAGCTCAGGGATCCTGATCCTCGAGTACACCGCCAGCGCCGCGCTGGCCGAGCTGCGGGCGCTGGCCGCGCCGGTCTCGCTCGGCACCGCCGTGCTGTCCCGCGGCGCCGAGGAACACGCCGCGTTCTCCCCGCAGGCGGCCCGCGCCGCGGCGGCCATGGTGCCGGCGCTGCGTACCGTGCTCGCGTGCGAACTCGTGGCCGCGGTCAGGGCGCTGCGCCAGCGCGGCGTCCAGCCCGCGGGCACGCGCCTGCGCGCCGTCTACGGCTGCGCCCTCAGCCGCCTTCCCGCCGACGACGAGGACCGCCCCCTCGAGGGCGACATCGCCGCGGCCGAGCAGCTGGTCACCGCCCTGGCGCAGGGCTGACCAGGCGCGTCGCCGGTGCCGGTCGGCGGCAGTCAGAGCTGGCCGAGGCCGAACCGCATCCCCTGATCGTCCGTGCAGTCGGCGGTGACGCCGTACGGCTGGGGTTCGGGATCGGTCGCCGTCCCGCCGCCGTCCCGGACGCGGCGCACCGCGGCCGCGATGTCGTCGACGCGGTACATCAGCACGATGGCCGGCCGGCCGGTGCCGCCCCACAGGCCGACCATCGGCAGCGGGCCGCGGACCTGCAGGCCGTGCGGCACCCGTCCCGGCGCTATCTCCCAGCCGAACAGGGCGCCGTAGAACCGTCCGGCCCGCGCCTCGTCACCCGGCGAGATCGTGATGTAGGCGACGTCGCCAGGCCGGTCAGCGGCCTGGTCCTGACGCGGCGCGTCCGGCGGCATCTCGAGCAGGGTGAACGCGTTGCCCTGGTCGTCAGCGCAGTCCGCCATCATCCCGTACGGCTCGCGGTGCGGCTCGCCGGCAGCCCCGCCAAGCGAACGGACCGCCGCCACGGACGCCCCGATGTCGGCGACGCGGTGCACGACCAGCACGCCCGGCCGCTGGATGCCCGGGGACGGCGCGCCGTCCCAGATGCCGAACGGCAGCGACTGCCCGTGCACTTGCGAGCTGCGGCCGGGGCGGAGATCGGCCGCGAACGCCCAGCCGAGCACCGCGCCGTAGAACTGGCGGGCACGGGAGGCGTCATGCACCTGCAGGCTGAGGTAGGCCACGTCGCCCTCGGTGCTGGCGAGCCTGGGCTGGGAGGTCATCGTCTCTCCTTCGGTGAGGGCGCGCCGGATCCGGTCCCGCAGCCGGGCCGCGAAGGCGGGATCGGGTGCCAGCGGCACGAGCGGGCGGCGCAGGACTTCCAGCGGGTCAGCCATCGCCGCCACCCCTTCCTTCCTCGTCGCGTTCTTCGTAGGCGCGGCGGAACGCCGCCCTGGCCCGGACGATCAGCGCCTCGGTGGCATGCCTGGTCCGGCCGAGCTCGGCGGCGACCTGCGGCACGGTCAGGTCGTCGAGATAGCGCAGCACCAGGACCACGCGGTGGTGCGGCGCCAGCTGATCAAGGACCTGGCGGGCGCGCAGCGCGTCGAGCCGCTCCTCCCAGGGATCGTTGTCCTCGCACGCGCTGTCATGGGCCTGGGCCGCCCGCAGCTGGCGCTGCTCACGCGACCGCGCCCGCCAGTGGTCCACGAGTTTGTGCCGCGCGATCCCGATGAGCCAGCCGGCGTTCAGCACGGCCGTGCCCTTCCTGGCGGCGGCGACCGCCGCCAGGAAGGTCTCCGCCGTCAGGTCCTCGGCCAGCGCGGCGTCGCCGCAGCGGGACAGCAGGTACCCGTAGACGTCCGGCAGGGCCTGGTCGTACAGCGCCAGCAGGTCGGGTGCTGCCGCTCCGGACGGCGCCGGCCGCGAGGGCTCGCTCACATCTACTTCATCGCCGCCGGCGCCCAAACTCCGACACCCCGGCGCGGGGCGCCGCGCGTCACTAGTAGAAAAACGCGAAGGTGCGGATCTCCACGCTTTCGCGGGTGTGCCCGGCCGGCACGCTCGGGTCGCGGAACGCCGTGTGCGGCGCCCGCCAGGCGACGCGGTGGTCGCTGTCGTGCAGCTTGAACAGCAGCGCCTCGTCCGGGTTCATGTCCGGGAAGTACCACCAGCGGTGCGCGGGGCTGTAGGTGAACACGGTCCCGGCCGGCTGCGACTGTTCGTCCTCGATCGTGTCAGGCACCGGGTCGGGCGGCTGGTCGACGAAGAGCAGGAGGTTGGCCACGCCTTCGGTGTCGGCGACGCTTTGGTAGTCGAGGATCGCCAGCGGGCAGTCTTGCGGCGGCGGGCTGAAGGCACGCCACAGGCTGGTGTAGATGACCCGGCGGAACGGTTTGCCCGGCTGCCCGTGGGTGGCGTGGAACCTCTCGAACACACCGGGCGCCCGGTCGGGGTGCAGGTCGATGTGCACGTCAGGCGCGGGCGGCTGAGCACCGCGCAGCTCTGTCCCCGAGCGGCGCAGCACCCAGCCTTCGGAAATCACGAGGTCGGCTCCGGTCAGCTGCCTGACCAGGTGAGTCGCCTCGCCGGTGTACGTGCCATCGAGTTCGGCCGGGGCGGAGAAGTCGGCGACCGCGCTGTGGTGCCTGACGAACATGAACCCGTTCCTGTCGAGGCTGAACTCGCCGCCGTGCGGGCGGCCGTCCGCGATCAGGACGACGTGCGGGTCGTACTCGGTGGTGGTCAGGTGCGCCCCGGGCGCGACGTAGAGCCGGTTTTTCGCCGACCAGGGAGCGACGTAGTTCAGGGACGCCCGCACGCCAGCAGCGACATCTGTGTCGACAGTCTCCATGGACTCCACTATGGGGCCTGGCCGCCCGCGAGGAAATGCCACAACCGCCACATCCGTGACGCGAGCCGGGTCCGGCGCACTGATCGCCGGCGAGCAGGCCCTTGGAGCCCTTGCTCGGCTCACCTGCGCGCGTTGGCCGCGCTGGCCGCCCTGGCGAGGGTGTCGAGCAGCTCGGGAACGTCCATGCGCGGCACGACCGCCTGGATGAGCGCCAGCTCGCCGGGGCTGGCGGCCGCCGCCCGCAGCGCCTGGTCCAGTTCCCCCGCCGTCGTCACGCGGCGGGCCACGCTTACCCGGCCGGGGGCGAACAGTGCCGGGGCGGCCGTCCAGTCCCATTCGGCGATGTCGTTGTAGGGCTGATCCGCGCCGTGAATGGCTCGTTCCACGGTGTATCCGGCATTGTCGACCACGACGACGACGGGAGAAAGCCCGGCCCGCAGGATCGTGGAGAGCTCCTGCACGGTCAGCTGGCCTGCCCCGTCGCCGATCAGCAGGATCCCGCGGCGGCCGGGGCTGGCCAGGCAGGCTCCGAGCAGCGCCGGGAGCGTGTACCCGATGGAGGCCCACAATGGCTGGCCGATGAACGTGACGTCGCGCGGCAGCCGGTGGGTGGCCGCCCCGTAGAACGGCGTGCCCTGGTCGGCCAGGACGATGTCGCCCGGCCGCAAGGACCGCGCCACCAGGTCCCACAGCGCCTGCTGCGACAACGGCGTGCCGGGCTCGAGCGGTTCCCGCGGCGCTGACGCAGGAGCGGGCCGCCCGCCAGGCCGGGGCCGTCCGGACGGCAGCTCGGCGACCAGTGCCGCCAGCACCCGGACCGCGATCCGCAACGGAACCCGCTCATACAGCGCGGCCCCCACGCTCGCCGCGGTGGCACCGACCTCGATGGTTCGCCGACGGGTGATCTGCTGGGTGAAGAACCCGCTGTTCAGGTCGGTGAACTCCACGCCCGCGAGGATCAGGACGGGCGCCTCTTCCACCGTCTTGCGGGCCGCGTCCGCACTGGCGGCGCCCGCGTAGACGCCTGCGAAGCAGGGGTCGCTCTCGTCGGCGAGGCTCTTGGCCCACAGGGTGGTGGCGTGCGGCAGCGGCCCCGCGGCCAGCAGCGAGGTCAGCTCGGCGGCCGCGCCGAACCGGTGGGCGAGCAGCCCGCACAGCACCGCCACATCGCTCACGTCGGCCGCCGACTCCAGCAGCTGGCGGGCCGCCGCGGTGAAGCCCTCCAGGGCGCCGGGGTCGGCGAGTTCGGCCGGCGGCGGAAGCCGGGCCGCCGGGGGCGTGGCGGGAGCGGCGGCGACGTCCGCCGGGATCAGGATGTAGCCGGGAAGCCGCTGGGTGCGCACCGCCGACAGGACTCGGTCGATCTCCTGGCAGGCGCCGTCGGCGGTCAGCGCGGCCTGCGCGCACGTGATGTTCCTGTGCATGTCGGCGAAGTGCGTGAACACTCCGTCCCCGAGGGAATGGTGCACGACGCGCTGCGCGGCCTGGGTGCCCGACGCCGGGGAGCCGACGACGTGCACAACCGGCACGTGCTCGGCGAAGCTTCCGGCCACGGCGTTGATGGCGCTGAGCTCACCGACCCCGAAAGTGGTGCACAGGGCGCCGATGCCCCGGATGCGGGCATATCCGTCGGCCGCGTATCCGGCGTTCAGCTCGTTGGCGCACCCCGTCCACTCCAGTCCCGGATGGGCGATCACGTGATCGAGCAGCGTCAGCGTATAGTCGCCAGGGACACCGAAAACCCGGTCGGCGCCCGCCTCGGCAAGACGGTCCATCAGGTAATCGCCGATGGTGTAGTCAGTGGCAGCCATTCCTTGTGCATTCCCGCGGTAACGGCGGCGAATCGCATGGTGATATCACCTCAAAGAACTAATTAATAGCGATTTGCGGGCAAACGGCCGGGGCCGCCCTGCGCTGGCGGTCAGCGCTGGCGGCCTGTGCTGGCGGTCGGCGCTGGCGGTCGGCGCTGGCGGTCGGCGGAGCGCGGTGAGCTCGAGTCGCGCCGCGGCGCGGGCGGCGCGGCGGTGGGATGTGGTGGCGGCGGCGGTGCCGCCGCCACGGGCATGAAGAAGCGGTGGTCCCCCGGACTCCGGGGGACCACCGCTTCTGTGCTGGCCGGCAGTTAGCGGCTGCTACCTTCCGAATCCATCGAATTCGCCGTTTCGCACGCCGCCGAGAAACGCATGCCATTCGCCGGGAGTGAATCGGAGTATTGGCCCCGCGGTGTCCCTGCTGTTGCGGATGCCTATTTCGCCGCCGGGCAGGCTTGCCACCTCAACGCAATTGCCGTTGGCGAAACTAAGAGAGCTCTTGACCCAGTAAGGACCTGAAACTGGCCTTTCGGGTAGCCTGCCGAACGCAGGATTTCCCACGTTACTACCCCTCACTGATCGTTGTCATTGTCCTGAATGCAGCATTGCAGAATGCGGGCGAGGCAAGAGTAGCAGACAACACTGGCGCCGAGGGCCCCTGTCGGCTCAAGCGGCACCACGGCCCGGTGAATGTCTGTCGTTCCCACGGTGTACCGCGCACCTCAGGCGTGGCGCCGTCAGCGCCGATCGCGGGTGGCCGAACGAGTCGCGTCGCTTACGCGTGAGCGCGACGGCGCGCACCTGACCAATGCGACTGCGCTGTCTGGAGTATCAGCGCCCTGGACGCCGCCCGGTCGAGGGACGCATCGGCAAGCATCTCGAATGCGATCCGGTGCAGGTAGGTCTCCCGCTCCCCCTCCAGGGTGAAACCGCTCTTCAAATGCTCGGTGCTCACCACGTCTTGCAGCACCGCATCACTATCTGGCCCGAAGCCGAATATGACGAACGACTCCCCCAGGGCCATGTGCTGCCCGTCGAGGGAGAGCACCCGCAGCGTGAGATTCGGCCGCTCGCACTCTCGCGCGAGGCGCTGCAACTGCTCATACATCACGGACTCGTCGCCGATCCGGCGCCGCAGGATCGATTCGTCGAGCACCACCGCCAGCTGCAGTCCGTCGCGGTTCAGCACCTGCTGGCGCCGCATGCGGACCCGGACCAGCCGGCCGATCATGCCGGGAGCGACCGGCTCGACCCTGCTGTAGCTGCTGATTATGTGCCTGGCATAGGCCTCGGTCTGCAGCAGGCCAGGCACGACATCGACGTGCCATATGGCGATGGACGTCGCCTCGTGCTCCAGGCCGATGAATTGCTGATAATCCTCGGAGAGGCTGTCCGCGAATTCTTCCCACCAGCCCTTCTGAGCCGCATCCTCGGCGAGGGCGAGGAGAAGCTCGCGGCGGGAGCCGGTGACCTCGTAATAGTCGAGCAGCCTTTCGACTTCCCGCGGCCGCAGGCCCGTCCGGGCCCGCTCGTACCTGCTGATCTTGGAGGCCGACCATTTCAGCGCCGCGGCGACGGTGTCGCCGCTCTTGCCCTTGCTCTCCCTGATTCCGCGCAGTTCAGCGGCAAGCCGGCGTCGCCGTACCGTGGGGCTTGCTGGCGCGATCATCGGGCGTCCTTCCTCCTCGCTGCTGCGCGGGCGGACTAGCGCGACGGTTACGAGGATTTCACGGACACGAATTGTGAAACCTCTACTACACTATACACTCGGCCGCGGCAACCGAGAATGCTCACTAGTTCTCTTTAGTCCCGGGCGAACCTCTGCTGTCTGGCGCCTAATACGACAGCCGCCTATTCGGGTTTGATCTCCGGCTTTCCCGCGTTACGCGGCGGCTGCGGTCGCGTCCCCGCCAGCGGGTGCCTGCCGGCCGCCGCTCGCCGATGCGATATGCCCGGTATGCCGGAATCCCGGAACCGGACATTCCGGACAGGCCGATTATCGGAGAGGAAAGGACCGGTCAGGGGCGGCCTTTTCTTTCCCGTTATCCCGGCCGGCGCGTGCAGGGCCAGCGGGAGGGGCTGGCGTGACGGACGGGAATGGGCGGCGCGCCAGGCCGGCGCCGCGGCCCGTCCCGCCGGTGAGGCTCGCGCTGGTATTGGCGGTGGGGCCCCCGCCACCAATAGGCTTGGCGTTGGGAGCCCCACCGCCAATGCCGAGCGGTCCGGCGAGCGCCGGGGACGGTGCGAGTAGCGGCGGGGGACGGTGCGAGTGAGGAAACGCGCCTGGAGTTGCGGGAGTGGGAGACCGGAGCCCCGGCAGGCAGCGCGGCACGCCGGGGAGCACGCGGGCAGGCAGGCGGGCAGCAGGCAGCTGCTGCACACGGGCAGCACATGGGCACGGGCAGCCAGGCACAGGGGGCAGGAACACGGGCAGCACGCACCGCGGAACGCAGACACGCACACTCGGGAACGCGGGAACGCAGGCACACGGGCAGTTCGCACGCCGCGGAGCAGGCACGCAGGCAGGCACACGGGCAGCAGGAACGCGGGCACGCACGGGGAACGCGGGCACGCACGGGGCACGCAACTGGGGGACGTTAGGCGGACCAATGGCCTGCCGGGGATTGGGTGAATCGGCGGCAGGCCATTAATCGTGTGCCTGGTTAGTTCACGCGAAGAAGTAGGTCCAGGACGGGTCGGCGGCGGAAGAGGCCGCGGCGTGGATGCTGTGCGACGGCGCGGGCGCCGCTTGTGCCGCCGAGCTGGCCAGAATTGATCCGGCCGCGGCAAGCGCGAGGATAGCGGGGATGATGATGGCTCGCCTTATGCGCATGATTCCTCCATGGCAGCTACCAAGGTCAGCAGCCTGCGGACATGGCTCCGGCGGCCCTCATGACACGGTTGCGAATCGTGTCAGGTTTTCGCCAGTCTTCGGCTATTCCATGCACCAGAGTAAGGGGTTGTCCGAGAATGTTCAAATACTGAAACCTGCATTAAAGATTTTGTTATCTTCGTACGACAATAACCATTTCCGGGTGCAGGAGAAATGACAGCGCTGCGTGCCGGGCAATATCTGATGCAAGTTGCGCCGCGCGGCCGGGGAAACCGCGGTGACGCCGCGATGCTGTGTCCTGGATACCGAATGAATGTCCGAAAAAGGTCCGCTTGTTCCGTAGATGTTCGGATAGTAAGGTTGGTCCCATGTCCCCGGCACTCCCGGCCGACGCCATCGTCGGCCGCGATAACGAGTTGACGCTGCTGGCCGGTCTCTTAAGAGGCGTCGCACAGGGACGGGGCGGTGCGCTGCTCATCGAGGGCGAGCCGGGCGTCGGCAAGTCCGCGCTGGTGCGCGCGGCCGTGGCCGGCGCGCCAGACGGCTGCCAGGTGTTCTGGGGTGCCGGCGACGAGCTTGGCCAGGCGCTGCCGCTTGTGCCCTTCCTCGACGGGCTGCGCGTGCGCGAGCCGTCCGCGAACCCGCGCAGGAACGCGATCGTCCGGCTGCTGCGGGGCGAGGTCACCGCCGACCGCGGCACCGACGTTCCCGCGGC
>JASHPP010000694.1 GCA_030038035.1 Trebonia sp. | reverse complement strand
CCGCCTGGTGCCTCCGGCCGCTACCCCGGCCTCCCTGACTGGGCCAGCTGCGCCAACGGCCCGGCTGTATCGGGCCAGCTGCGCCAATGGCCCAGTTGCCTCAACTCCCCGGCATTGAGGCTAGCCCGCCACGCCGTCGTAGCCGCCAACGAGGGGACCTTGGTCCCTACATGCCGCGTACGTGACCGGTCACGATTGCGTACCGGGCTCACCATGGCCCGTGGGAACTGACTAGGTGGCAATGAGGTGCCGGTGGCGGGAGATGAAGCGATCCGTGCGCGGATCATGGGGTCACGGCAGACGATCAACCTGACCGAGGCCGAGTCCTGGGAGCTGCTGGCGAGCGTGTCGCTGGGCAGGATCGTGTTCACCCAGCGCGCGATGCCCGCGATCCGGCCGGTCAACCACCTGGTGGATAACCGGACGATCATCGTCCGCTCCCATCTGGGGTCGTCCATCGTCACGCGCGCCACCGCGGCCGAGGACGGCGCCGTGGTCGGCTACGAGGCCGACGAGCTTGACCCGATCCGGCACACCGGGTGGAGCGTGATCGCGACAGGGATGGCGCGGCTGGTCAGCGAGCCCGCCGCGGTCGCCAGGTACCAGCAGCTGCTCGAGCCGTGGGTAGAGGGCCAGATGGACTACGTCATCGCGATCAGGCCGCAGCTCATCACCGGGCTCAGGCTTGTGGGCTGGTGCCGCTGACACCCCCGCTCAAGCCGCCGCCTAAGCCGCCGCCCGTCTCCGCGAGGAACACCTGGCGCATCTGCGCGAGGATGCCGGCGACCTCGTCTTTCTGCCTGGTCAGCTCGGCGAGCTCGCTCCGCACCTGCGCGCGGCGCCGTTCGGCCTCCGCGTCGAGCTCCGCGAGCGCCTGTCCGGCCTGCTCGGCGGACTTGGCGGCGATCTGCGCGGCCTTCTCACGCGCCTCGCTGATCGCGGCGACGGCGTCGCGCGCACCGTCGCGCCTGGTCTGTTCCGCCTGCGCGATGGCCGCGGCGGCCCGCTGCTCGGCGTCGGCGGCCCGCCGTTCTGCCTCGGCGACCAGCGTGCGCGTGGCGGCCTGAGCCTCGGCGAGCCGCCCCGCCTCCTGCCGTTCGGCCTCCTCGCGGCGCGCCGCGAGTTCCACTTCGAGGTCGGCCTCCGCCTGCGTCCGCAGCACCTCGCTCTGCTCCAGGAGGAACTGCTCCCTGCGGCGTACCTCGCCCGCCTCCCGTCTGGCCGCGGTGACGATCTCGTCCCGCTCCCGTGCCGAAGACGCCTTCAGCTGCCCCGCGTCCCGCTCGGCCGCCGATCGCAACGCGGCCGCCTCCCGCTCGGCCGCCGTCCGCGACGCGGCCACCTCACGCTCGGTGGCGGCGCGCAGCTCGGCGGCGTACGCCGTGGCCGCGGCCCTGATCTCCTCGGCCTCGGACCTGGCAGCCTGGACGAACTCGGCCGCCTGCTCCCTGGCGGCCTGCAACAGCTGCTCCACGCGCGCGCCAGCGGCGGGGGAGACAGGGCGGTTCGCGCGCTGTTCGAGCTCCCGGATCCGCCGGTGGGCCTCGCGAAGCTCGGCGGACAGCCGCCTGAGCTGCTCATCGTCCTGACGAGGGGCGGCGTAACCCGCCGGCTCACGCGCCAAAGTGCGCCGAGGAGGCTCCTCGAAGCGGCTGCTCGGCGCAGCGTTAACATCGGGCGGCATCGTGCTTCACTCCCGGTGGCATACTACCCGTGGTGCGGGCGGGCAAGGAGTTGTGCTCTCCCCGGAGTGAACGGCGAGGATCAGCAAGCCCGGATAGGATCATGCCCGTGCAGCGCAACGTGACGGCGGGCTCTCCCCAGGAGGAGGAGGCGGCGGCCGGGCAGCAGGCGGCCGCGTGGCGTTATCCGCGCCGGGCGATGTCCTGGCTGCGGGCGCTCGCCAGGGAGAACAAGCTGTTCGCCTGGGCGCTGGCGGCCGGCGCGTTCCTGCGGCTGCTGGCCATGCTCGGCTACCCCGGCGCACTGTGGTTCGCCGGGGACTCCTACGTCTACCTCGGCGCGGCGCTGCGGACGCCCGACCTGTCCAAGAAGACCGACCTCGCGGGGCTCCTGCGGCTGCTGCCGACGCCCGACCTGTCCAAGACGACCGGCTACTCGCTGTTCCTGCGGCTGCTGCTGCCGTTCCACAGCCTGACCCTGGTCACCGGGCTCCAGCACCTGATGGGGCTCGCGGTCGCGGTGATGATCTACGCGCTGCTGCGCCACTACGGCGTCTCCAGGCGCTGGTCGACGGTCGCGTCGCTGCCGGTGCTGCTCGACGGGTACATGATCGAGGACGAGCACATGATCATGGCCGAGGCGCTGTTCACCTTCCTGATCATGGTCGCCATGCTGCTGATCCTGTGGCGGCGGCAGGTCCCGTGGTGGGCGGCGCTGGTCGCCGGGCTGCTCGTCGGCTACGCGGTCGATGTGCGGACCGAGGGAGCGGTCGTGGTCGCTGCGTTCCCCTTGTTCTTGCTTGTGCGGGGGTGGCGGAGCCTGCGCGGCTGGCTGGCTACGGTCCTGATCACGATCGGGTGCCTGATCCCTGTGGGGGCGTACGCGGGCTGGTTCCACGAGGTCACCGGGACATACAACCTGACGCTGTCCGACGGCTTCTACCTGTGGGGGCGGGTGTCGTCGTTCGCCAACTGCGCGGTGATCAAGCCGACCGGCGCGCAGGCCACGGTCTGCCCGACCCAGCCGCTGTCGCAGCGGACCCCGCCGGGCGCCTTCGTGTGGTCCACGCCGCAGGTCCACCAGGACCTGGACAGCACCGGCGGGCCGGTGACCCCGGCGAACAACAGGCTGCTGTTCGACTTCGCGATCCACGCGATCGAGGCGCAGCCGCTCGACTACGTCAAGACGGTCGTCAAGGACGTGGGGCTGTCGTTCGGCTTCCCGCGGATCGGCTACCCGAGCGCCTACACGGTCTACTACTACAGCTTCCACCTGCACTACAAGACCGCCACCTACGACGCGCTCCCGCCGACTAACCAGGCATGGGTCGGGTCCGACATCGCGACAGAAAACGCCTACGCGGACTGGCTCAACTACGGCCATCAGGCGCCCGGCCGGGTGATCGAGGTGTTCGCGATCCCCATCCTGCTCTACCAGCGGCTCGTGTACACCTACGGCCCGCTGTTCGCCCTCATCCTGCTGATGGGCCTGGGCGGCGTGCTGACCCTGCGGCGGCCGGTGCGGCCGCTGCGGCTGCGCCCGTTCCCGCTGCGCTGGCAGGTCCGGGGCACCCCTATGACGCCCTGGGTCACCGCGGTCGCGCTGCTCGTCTTCCCGATCGCGATCGCCGACTTCGACTACCGGTACCTGCTGCCGGTCATCCCGTTCGCCTGCCTGGCGGCGGGCCTGGCGTTCGCCCCGCCGCGGCCGAAGAGCGCCGCCAGGCAGCCCTCGCCGGCCGGCGAGCACGAGACGACCGTCCCGGACTCCGTGGCCTAGCGGCGCCGGTCTCGGCTCAGCGTCGTGGCCGCCGGCCTCGGCGCCGTCGCCAGCATCGTCGTGTTCGCGCTGGTCCGGCCGCACCCGCCCGAGGCCGCCGCGGCGCACGCCCAGGCTCATCCGGCGTATCCTGAATCGAAGGCGAGCCGGCCGGGCGGTCGCGCCGGGCTGCGGGCCCGGTGAGGAAGGTCCGGGCTCCACACGGCAGGGTGGTCGGTAACACCGACCCGGGGTGACCCGCGGGATAGTGCCACAGAAAACAGACCGCCCCGCATGGCGGGGTAAGGGTGAAACGGTGGTGTAAGAGACCACCAGCGCCGCAGGCGACTGCGGCGGCTCGGTAAACCCCACCCGGAGCAAGGTCAAAAGGGCCCGTGCCGCAAGGC
>JASHPP010000693.1 GCA_030038035.1 Trebonia sp. | reverse complement strand
CCGGTCGATGATCCCGCTCGGCTCGTGCACGATGAAGCTGAACGCGACGGCCGAGATGGAAGCGATCACCTGGTCCGAGTTCGCCGGGCTGCACCCCTTCGCGCCCGCCGCGGACGCCGCCGGCTACGCCGAGCTGATCGCCTCCCTCGAGCGCTGGCTGTGCGCGCTGACCGGCTACGACGCCTGCTCCGTGCAGCCGAACGCCGGCTCCCAGGGCGAACTCGCCGGACTGCTCGCCATCCGCGCCTACCACGCCTCCCGCGCCTCCCGCGGCGACGCCGGGCGCGACGTCTGCCTGATCCCCGAGTCCGCGCACGGCACGAACGCCGCGAGCGCGGTGCTGGCCGGACTGCGGGTCGCCGTCGTGAAGTGCGGCGCGGACGGCGCCATCTCGCTGCCGGACCTGGAGGCCGCGCTTGCCGACCACGCCGGCCGAGTCGCGGCGATCATGCTGACCTACCCGTCCACCAACGGTGTCTACGAGACCACGGTGACCCGGGTGTGCGACCTCGTGCACGAAGCCGGCGGGCAGGTCTACATCGACGGCGCCAACCTCAACGCCCTCGCCGGCATCGCCTCGCCCGCCCTGCTCGGCGGGGACGTGTCCCACCTGAACCTGCACAAGACGTTCTGCATCCCGCACGGCGGCGGCGGCCCCGGCGTCGGCCCTGTCGCGGCCCGCGCCCACCTGGCGCAGTTCCTGCCCGGCACGTTCGGGCCGGTCACCGCGGCCCGCTACGGCTCGGCGGGCGTCCTGCCGATCTCGTGGGCCTACATCGCGATGATGGGCGCCGCCGGGCTGCGCCTGGCGACGCAGGTCGCCGTGCTGTCGGCGAACTACATCGCCCGCCGGCTCGCGCCGCACTTCCCTGTGCTGCACACCGGCCCCGGCGGCCTCGTCGCCCACGAGTGCGTCATCGACCTGCGCGAGCTACCCGGCGAGATCACGGTCGAGGACGTGGCCAAGCGCCTGATCGACTACGGCTTCCACGCGCCGACGATGTCGTTCCCCGTCGCCGGCACCCTCATGATCGAGCCGACGGAAAGTGAGAGCCTGGCCGAGATCGACCAGTTCTGCGACGCGATGATCTCGATCAGGGCCGAGATCGACAAGGTCGCCTCGCATGGCTACGACGCCACGGACAACCCGCTGAAGAATGCGCCGCACACCGCGGAGATGCTGATCGTAGGAGAGTGGAAGCACCCCTATCCCGCCGCCGAGGGCGGCTATCCGGGCGCTGTCCCCGGGGTCACGGCGCGGCGCGCGAAGTACTGGCCGCCGGTCCGCCGCATCGACCAGGCCTACGGCGACAGGCACCTGGTGTGCGCCTGCCCGCCCGTTGAGGCGTTCGTCTAAAGCCTTACCGGGCGGCGGGCGGAGCCGTTAAGCTGTTCCACCACACCCCTGCGGGGGGTGTGGCCGCGGTTCCCCGCTGCTACACCAGCGGAACCGCGGCCACACTGCGGTGAGATCCGGCGGGCCGGGGGGGAGAGGAGCCCCTGGGCGTCGCGGCGGAGGACCACCGCCTGCGTGCCGGTGCACCGCGTCCCCGCGAAAGCGGGCGCGGGGGCCTGGTTAATCCTGGACGGCGACTGGAAGGCTGAGCAGGCCGGCGAGGTGCCGTGGCAGTTCCACCACGACACTGCGTTCCTGCTCCGCTGGATCGGTGCGGGCGACGACCGCGATCGCGGTGACGTCGCCCCGGTTGACCGGCAGGTGCGGGGTTCCTGGCGGTATGTAGATGAAGTCTCCGGCGCGGACCACGGTCCGCTTGACCAGCCCCGCGCCGTGCCATATCTCGGTCTCGCCGCTGAGCGTGTACACCGCGCTTTCATGGCCCGCGTGAAAGTGCGGCATCCCGCGCGTGCCCGGCGGGATCATGACCAGGTGCAGGGACAGCGCCCGGGCGCCGGCCGACTGGCTGCTCACCCCGGGCGTCAGGCTTGCGCCCAGGGCGTCGTAGCGCCGGCTCGCGCGGATGATCACGCAGTCACCCTGCGTCCGCAGGCTTGGACGGGCCGGCACTCGATGCAGCCACTCATCGACCTTGCTAACTCTGAGCATTTGTCCGTGTCCCATCCGTGATGCCTACTCTGGCAAGATTATTTCGATACGTACTGATATGAATACTTTCCGTGCAGGCATAGCGGCATAGCTCAGAGGTAAGCAGTTAGTGGCGATCGCGCTACATAGGCGCGTGTTATCGCAGTTCAGCGTCGCGATTCGGGCCCGCGCTCCCGCGGGCGATGTCTGT
Organism: Trebonia sp.; assembly: GCA_030038035.1. The sequence goes on along the minus strand of JASHPP010000693.1, from coordinate 5,252 downwards.
GCGGTCCGACGTACCCGCCCGAACGGGAGGCTACGCTCCGCTACGGTGCCCGTCCCTCAGGGCACACGTGCTCGCACCTGTCACTGCCTGCCCTCGGCGGGGACGACCACGACCGGGCAGTGCGCGTGGTGGGTGACCTGGGTGCAGACCGACCCAAGCAGCAGCCGGGCGAAGCCCCCGGTGCCCCGCGAGCCAAGCACGATCATGTCGGCGTCCTTGCTCGCCTCGATCAGCGCCTCGGCGGGGACGCCGGTGAGCGCATCCACGGTGACGTCCTTCGGCCGGGCGGCGCCGACGAGCGCCAGCGCCTTCTCCGTCGCCTCCTGCGCTTCCTGCCGCGCCCGCTCGGCGAACGTGTGGTCCTGCGGATAGACGACCGGCCCGCCCCAGTAGCTGACAGCCGTCCGGTAGACCGTGATGACCCGCAGCGGCGCCCGGCGCACCGCGGCCTCGCGCACGGCCCACTCCAGGGCTCGCTGCGAATCGCTCGAGCCGTCAATTCCGACGATGATTCCAGACATTGTCCCGCATCTCCTCATGCGCTGCGCATCGGTGCGGCATCCTGATGCTCTCCACAACTCACGCTACGCATGACGACCTGCGGTATTCAGTGCCCAGGGTCCTGGCCGCCGCGGGCCGGCAGTCCCCACCGTCCGTGACGATCGTCCGTCCCGTGAACCTGGCCAAACGCCGCTTCGTTCTCGTATGAGGGGTGCCAGCACGGGAATATCGACAAAGAGGCGCAAAGAGGAAAGAGGGGAGGAACGGTGGCCGGTGCCATCGGGCCGCGCGGCCTGCTGGCCGCCATCGCCGCCGGCGCTGCCGCCGTCCTTGTCCTGTGGTGGCACAGCACCCTGGTCATCAGCGGCACGGTCCTCGGCGGCTGGCTGACCGGTGCCGGCGAGATCCTTGGCCTGCTGGCCGGCTACGCCGTCGTCGTGCTCGTGCTGCTGATGGCGCGCATCCGGCCGATCGAGCGCGGCGTGGGCGCCGACCGGCTGGCCCGCTGGCACGCCATGGGCGGCCGGTACGTGATCGGGCTGGTCAGCGGCCATGCGCTCGCGATCACCTGGGGCTACGCGGTCACCGCGCACACCAACCCGGTCACCGAGGCCGGCACGCTGCTCACCGCCTACCCCGACGTGCTGATGGCGACCGTCGCCTGGTTCCTGCTGCTCGGCGTCGGGCTCGTGTCCGCCCGCGCGGTCCGCAGGAAACTGCGCTACGAGACCTGGTACTACCTGCACCTGTACACATACCTGGCGATCGCCCTCGCCTTCAGCCACCAGTTCGCGAACGGGGCCGCCTTCGTCACCGACCTGGCCGCCCGGTTCTGGTGGTCGAGCCTGTACCTGGTCGTCGCCGCGCTGGTGGTCTGGTACCGCCTCGTGGTCCCTGTCCGCGATTTCGCCCGGCACGGGTTCCGGGTGGCGGGCGTGCGGGCGGAGGCGCCGCGGACGTTCTCCGTCTACATCCAGGGCCGCAGGCTCGGCGGGCTCGACACCGAACCGGGCCAGTTCTTCCGCTGGCGCTTCCTGGCCCGCGGGCTGTGGTGGCAGTCGCACCCGTACTCGCTGTCCGCGGTCCCCAGCGACGACCTCATGCGCATCACGGTGCAGGATGCCGGCGACTACGGCGCCGCGGTCCGCTCGCTCAAGCCTGGCACCCGGGTGATCGCTGAGGGCCCGTTCGGAGCGTTCGTCCCCATCCGCACGGGCCGGTCAACCCTGCTGCTGGCCGGCGGCGTCGGCATCACGCCGCTGCGCGCCATGTTCGCGGCGCTGTCGGGCAAGGTCACCCTGATCTACCGGGCGAGCACCTGGCAGGACATCGTGTTCCAGTCCGAGCTCGACGCGATCGCCGAGGCGCGCGGCGCCACGGTGCACTACGTGGTCGGCAGCCGGACCGACCTCGGCGGCGACCCGATCTCCGCGCAGACGCTGCGCGAGCTCGCCCCTGGCGTGCACAAGATGGATGTCTACCTGTGCGGCCCGCCCGGCATGACGGGCAGCGCGGTCGCGGCGCTGACCGAGGCGGGCGTGCCGCGGCGGCGGATCCACTTCGAGTCGTTCGAGTTCGAGACTTAATTACCTAACCGGGGAGGAAAGCATGCGCCGAGTGATCCTGGCCGTCACCGCGACGGTAGCCGGCCTCGTCGCGCTGCTGTCCTTCAAAACCCATTCTTCTTCCGAACGGGCCGGGGCGTCTCCCACGGCCCCGCCTTCTCTGCTCCCCGGCGAACGCGCCGTCACGGGGAATGTCGCCGATACCGTCTACGGCCCGGTGCAAGTCCAGCTCGTGGTGAAAACCAACAGGATCGTCAAGGTAAACATCCTGCAACAGCCCTCGTCCACCCAGATGGACCTGGAGATCGGCCAGTACGCGCTGCCGCGGCTGATAGGCGAGACGATCACGGCGCAAAGCGCCCGGATCGACACGGTCTCCGGCGCGACATACACAAGCGGCGGGTATATTCAGTCGCTGCAAAGTGCGCTGGATAACGGGGGATGAGCGTGCTGTCTATTCCGCCGGTCCAGGCTCGGGTGCGGCACGCCGAGCACGTCATGGGGACCGTGGTCTCGTTCGACGTCCCCGTGTCCGCGCGCGCCAACGGGTCGCTGGATTCCGCGATCCGCTGGCTGCACTGGGTGGACCGCGTGTTCTCGGCGTACCGGCCGGACAGCGACGTCTCGCTGCTCGCCGCCGCCGAAGTCACGGTCGACGGGTGCGCGCCCGAGGTCGCCGAGGTCATCGCCGCGTGCGCGTTCGTCCGTGACCTGTCCGGCGGGTACTTCACGTCGTCGCCTGGCGGCCGCTTCGACCCCTCCGGCTACGTGAAAGGCTGGGCGGTGCAGCGGGCGTCGGCGCTGCTCGCGGCCGCGGGCTCGGCGGCGCACGTGGTCAACGGCGGGGGAGACGTGCAGTGCGTCGGCGGCCGCGACAGCCAGGGTGAGCCCTGGCGGGTCGGGATCGCGGACCCGTTCCGCCCCGGCGGGCTTGCGCTCGTCGTGGCCGCGCGCGACTGCGCGGTCGCGACCTCAGGCGTGGCCGAACGCGGCCCGCACATCCTTCACCCGCACGCCGGCGGTCCGGCCTCCGGCCTGGCGAGCCTGACGGTCGCCGGCCCGAGCCTGGCGCTCGCGGACGCCTACTCGACGGCGGCCTTCGCCATGGGGCCGGCGCTCGGCCGCGAGTGGGCCGAGTCGCTCGCGGACTACGCGGCGTTCGCGGTTACCGCGGCGGGCGAGGTCTGGCACACCCCCGGCTTCAAGCGCTACATCTGCCCGGCCTGAATCCGGGGCTCGTTGCGCCGTGCGGCGCCGGCCAAGCGGTGTGGGCTCAGCGGCCCCGCAGGCGGCGGACGAGCGCGGTCAGCACGACGACGGTCACCACGGCGGGCCTGGTGATGCCGCCGCGGCCGCCGGGCGGCTGCCCGCCCGGTGCCGCCGGCGGCCGCCGCGGGCCGTCCGCGCCGGGAACCGCGACCGCGACAGCCTCGCCCTCGCCCAGCATGCGGCGGCCCTGCAGGGCGTACAGCAGGACGAAGGAGGGGCCGATGAGCGCCGCGGCGACGATGAACAAGACCACGATCGCGACCAGGATGTCATCAGGGGCGCCCGCGTTGCTCAGGGTCACCCCGGTGTTCGGCAGCAGCACCGGGTACCTGGCCACGCCCCAGCCCCATACCACGGCGGCCACCCCGAGCGCCGCGATCATGCGAACCGCCGCCCCCGTCGTCCGCCCGATGCTCAGCAGGACGAGCACCGCGAGCCCGCACACCGCGGCGACGATCACCAGCGCGAGCGCACGGCCGGTGAGCCGGCCGAACAGCAGCGGGCTCGCGGTGTGCAATTCGGCCATGGTCGCGAGCGACAGCGCCCCGGCCACGATCGCGGCGGCCTGCGCGCGGTGGGTGAAGTAGGCCCGCAGCGCCGCGTCGCCGCGGCGCTGCGCCTCGCCGGTCAGGTAGACGGCGGCAAGGTAGCCGCAGGCGGCCACGAACAAGAACCCGGCAAGCAGCGCGGTCGGGCTCGTCCAGGCGGCGAGGCTGGCGTGGGCGCCGTTGGCGGGCACCGCGCCGGTGGCGATCGCGCCGATCACCGTGCCCATGAAAAACGGGGTCATCAGCGAGGAGAACGCGAAGGTGGCGCCTGCCAGGCGCCGAATCGGCAGCCGCGTGAGCTCCTTGCGGAAGGCGAACCCGGCGCCGCGCAGCACGATCCCGGCCACCGCCAGCCAGAGCGGCAGCGCGAGCACGGTCATCACGGCGGCGAACGCGACAGGGAACGCGGTCCAGAAGATGACCAGGTCGAAGACGAGCCAGACGTGGTTGGCCTCCCACACCGGGGTGATCGACTCATCGATCAGGCCGCGCGGCCGCCGGCCGCGCTGGGCGCCGCCGGCCAGCAGGTCCCACAGCCCGCCGCCGAAATCGGCCCCGCCGAGCACCGCGTACAAGCTGATCCCGGCGAGCAGGATGCCCCCGACCGCCGCGGCCGCCATCAGGACTCCGCGTGCCCGGCCGTACGGCCCGCCGTCGCCGGCGGGCCGTACGGAACGTCGGTCTCGGCGGCGTCGCCGCGGCGCCAGCGGCGGGCCAGCAGCCGCAGCACGGCGATCGTCGTGGCGCCGAGCACCGCGTACAGGACGACGACCAGGGTGAGGCTGGTCACCACGCCGCCGTTCGTCGTGGCCGCCTGGGCGGTGGTCTGCAGCCGGTACACCACCCAGGGCTGGCGGCCGACCTCGGTAACCACCCAGCCGCACTCCATGGCCACGATCGCGGCCACCCCGCTGACCGCGCCGAACAGCCAGAACACCCGCTGCGGCGGCAGCCGGCGGCGGCGCCACCACTCCCAGGCCGCCCACAGCCCGCCGAGCAGCAGCAGGAATCCGATTCCCACCATGGTGTCGAAGCACAGGTGGATCAGCCACACGACCGGGGGACGGTCGGCGGGCGGGACGCTGTCCCAGCCGGTCACCTGGGTTCCCGGCCCGAACCCGACCAGCAGCGAGTCCAGGTCAGGGATCCTTATCCCGGCGTAGATGTGCCCGTTGACGTAGACGCCCGCCAGCCATTCCGGGACCTGCCTGGAGGTCGTCGCCACGTACTCCATCGCCGCGAACTTCACCGGCTGGTCGCGGGCGATCGCGCGGGCCGCGGTGTCGCCGACGAAGATCTGGAACGGGGTGAGGATCGCGGCGGGGACGAACCCGATCGCGAACCCGGTGTAGTGGTAGCGGTCCCGGCG
>JASHPP010000692.1 GCA_030038035.1 Trebonia sp. | reverse complement strand
TCCACCAGCCTCCACCAGCCAAGGAAGGTGGCCCATCCCGGGACGCGGAGGCTCGTATGCGTCCGCCATCCTCGTAGCGGATACGACACATGCCCAACGGCTACCGCTCCCCAGTCCGTCAGACGCCCGCCCGCCAGCCACCACCCCAGTCTCCGCCACGACCCGCGATCACCACCCGCGCTCCCTCCCCGCAGGCGGACATCCACGACAATCGAAATCGTAAGCGAAGTGGCACAGGCAGGCGCGTGCGTTTGCGTTTGCACTATTTAACCTCCAGTACTCAGCAGTTAAGGACCGACTTCGGTGCTGACGCTTGTGAAGCGGCTGTGAGCTGGTATTTCTCGGTCCTGCTGGTTGCAGGGGCGTGCACCTTATGGGTGCGGGGCCATCAGGGCCCGGAGGACTTGAAAGAGGGGACGGCCGCGCAGCGGCCGTCCCCTCTTTCGGTGTTCCGAAGGCGAAGAGCGCCCGGGTTCTGGGAGATTGCGGGTTACCACACCAAGCAAAAACCAGCACTGGAGCGCTCTTCGCGATGAAGCATAACGGGTGGGACGATGCCCTGAAGGTCACCGCGGGCGGAAAGGGCCTGGTCGGCCACGCCGGCGCGATCCTGCTCCGCAAGGCCGCCGACCAGGCCGGGCTCACGGACGGCCTCAGCTGCGCACTGAAGGAAAAGCGCACGTCACCGCTGCTCGACCGCGGGATTGCCATCGTCTCGATGGCCGCAGCGATCGCGCTCGGGGCCACGAGCATGAGCGACATCGCCCTGCTCGCCCACCTCGCCCCGCTGTTCGGTGCCGCCCCCAGCGGGCCGACGGTCCGCCGGGCCCTGGACCTGGCAGGAAGCCCGCGGATGCTGGACCGGATCGCCCGCGCCCGCGCGAAGGCCAGGGCACACGCGTGGGCGCTCATCGCCGCGGCCGCGACGGGGTTCCCGTGGCTGGCCGTCGCAGGGAAGGTCCTCGACGGGTGGGTCGTCATCGACATGGACGCGACCCTGGTCACCGCCCACAGCGCCAAGGAGGGAGCAGCTCCCACCTGGAAGAAAGGATACGGTTTCCACCCGCTGGGGGCCTGGTGCCGGAACACGCGGGAGTGCCTGGCCATGCTGCTCAGGCCCGGGAACGCCGGGTCGAACACCTTCACGGATCATAAGGAGATACTGGCCGCCGCGCTGAGACAGGTCCCGTCCCGGTTCCGGCGGAAGATCCTCGTCCGGGTCGACGGGGCCGGGGCCAGCCACGACCTGATCAAGCACCTGCTGTCCCTGAACACGAAAAGGAAGAAGGTGCTGTTCACGACCGGCTGGATGATCACCGCCGCCGACGAGGACGCCATCGCGATGGTCCCCGCCGGCGTGTGGAAGCCCGGGACCTGCCAGGACGGCACCGCCGAGGAAGACAAGGACGTCGCCGAGATCACGCACCTGCTGACCAGGGCGGAGAACTGGCCGGACGGCCTGCGGTTCATCGTCCGCAGAGTGAAGCCGTCGCGCCGGCAGATGAAGAACCTGACCGCCTTCGAGAAGAAGACCGGCTGGCGCTACTCCGTGATCTGCACCAATATCCCCGACTCCGGCATCGAAGGGGTTCCCGGCAGCCACCACCCGCAGTTCACCGACGTGCTGCACCGCGAGCACGCCTGCGTCGAGACCGCCGGCGTCCGCACCGCCAAGGCCATGGGACTGCGGAACCTCCCGTCGAAAACCTGGCAGGTCAACGCAGGGTGGGTCATCGCTGCGAATATCGCAGCCGACCTCGCCGCCTGGACCCGCCTCCTCGGCCACCACGACGAGGAACTCCGCGCCGCCAACCCGGACACACTTCGCTACCGGATCTGGCACCTGCCGGCCAGGCTCGTCCGCCACGCCCGCCAGCGCACCCTCAACATCAGCGGCGACTGGCCATGGGCCCAGGCATTCCTGGACTGCTGGCACCGGCTCTGCGCCCTGCCCGCACCCGCGTGACCAGCACGAGCCATCCCAGCGACACGGAAGGAGGACAAGGCCGGCGCGGTCGGAGCCGGCGCACTCCCGGGCACACCGGGAACCCGTGCACCCCAAGACCCAGCCGAAACGGACACGGGGACCGAAAACGGAAGCAGGCACAATCGGTAACCGGCCCTCGGCACGCCTGAACGATTGAGGTTAATCAGGCTGAATAGCTACTTGGGCGCAGCTGAAATGGCTTTTCAGGCGCGGGCCGAAGGCATTCAAGAGATGCTGGAATACAGATACGACTCCTGAACCTTCCCGGAACCAACCGCTCCAAGCGGTTCCCCGCGCGGGGCATCGCAATAAATAAACGTGGGGTTACGAGCGGGTGAGGTGACGGTGGATCTCCTCCCGGAGTCTGTCGCTAAGGGCGTCGTCGTCGCTGATATCCTCGACAGCCAAGCGAGCGACCGGAACCCCGCACCGCTGCCACTGCAGGTCTCGGTTGCGGTCATCAGCGTAGCGACGGGGACCGCGGTGGTGAGGGCCGTCGGTTTCGATGACCAGCGCCC
>JASHPP010000691.1 GCA_030038035.1 Trebonia sp. | reverse complement strand
GGTTATTGAGCATTGTCCTGAGCGCCGCGCTGCCTAAAGATGTTTGGCCGCCGGGTTCCTGGGGCGTCCCGGCTGGGCGGTTGGTGCTGCGGCCTGGAGGGTTGCTTCGATGCTGGGCCAGGGCATGCCTGGTGGCAGCAGGATGGTGGCGATGTCCGCGGCGTGGTCCCATGGCTTGAGTTGCTCGCGGACCTGATCTGCGGTGCCGTAGGCGGCGAGCTGGTCGAGGATGACCTGGGCGCTGGGTGGGATGGTCCCTGTTCGCGGGCTTGGGCGCGGGTTCGCGGCGATGATCGCCTGGACCTGGGCGGCATAGCCCTGGCTGGATAGGGACCGGGCGTAGACCTCGCCCATGGCGCTCAGGTACCAGGCGGTGCAGGCCGCGGTGATGTCGCGGGCCGTGGCGGCGTTGTGGTCAGCGGCGGTGATGGGCCCGGCGGCCACCGTGAGGGGTCGCGCGCGGGGGGCTGCGGCGTCGCGCAGCTGGGTGAGGTGGGCTGCCCAGCCGGGGAGGCGGTCGCGGGCCACCAGCGCGGGGATCCAGCCGTCGCCGAGTTCGGCGGCGACCCGGGTGGTGTGCTGGCCCAGCGCGGCGACCCAGATGGGCAGGTCGGGGGCGGGTGGCTGGCCCAGGCGCAGCGGGCGTTCGGCCGGGACGCGGCTAGGCTGGGCGGGCTGGCCGGCCAGCAGCGCACGGACCTTGGTCACGGCGTCGCGCAGCTTGGCGGCGGGGTGCTCGAACGCGGTGTCGTGGAACCCCTCCGCCAGGGCTTTGGTGCTGGCGCCCAGGCCCAGCAGGTACCGTCCGCCGCAGACCTGGTACAAAGTGGCGGCGGTCATCGCCAGCGTGGCCGGGGTGCGTCCCCAGACCGACAGGACGCCGGAGACGAGGTGGATCCTGGCCGTGCGGAGCGCGATCTCGGTCAGCACCGGGGTCGAGTCCAGTCCCCAGCCCTCGGGCACCGCGAAGATCTCGTACCCCAGCTCGTCGGCGAGTACCGCGGTCCGGACGATGACATCCCGCCGGGTCTCCATCGGGGTGAGCCCGGCACCGCGCCGTTGCGAGGTCACGACGCTCCCCCGGCGGCCAGCGGCAGAACCGGACGCGGCACGGTCAGCCACACGGTCCTGGCCGCGGCGAGCACCTGGCCGCCGGGCCCGAGCAGCGCCGACGCGGCGGTGAGCTTGCGGCCGTCACGCTCGCCCGGCCAGGCGATCACCCGGCACTGGTCGCCGGGCGCGGGCAGCACCGCCAGGCTGGCCGTCATCCGGCCGAGCAGGATCGCGGTGTCCTGGCCTAGGCCGGCGGCCTCAGCTGCGGCGATCCCGCTGGGACAATCCAGCGCCGCCCAGATCACCTCGGGCCAGACCCTCCCGCCGGCGTCGGTGACCGAGGGGCCGGGTGTCCACGGCGCCGCCCACAACGGCCGGCCGGCCACCGGGCCGGGGAAGATCCGCAGCCCGTCCGCCGGCTGGCGGCCTGTCCCGCAGACAAAGCAGGCAGGGAAGACCGGATCGGCGTAGTAGCGCGCGCGGCCCGCCGCCCTGCAAGCTTCCGCCATCGAGACCGGGCCCGGCATCTGCGGCGCCGGGCCGCCCGGCGAGGAGGCCGCCTCGGCGATCAGGGTCCCGCCGTGGCGAAGGCGGACCGAGCTGTCACCGCCCCGCTCCACAGTCATGGGCGTGGCCAGCGGAGCCGGCCGGCGCAGCGTGACTGTCACCTGGCCATCAAGGTAGGCGGCGATACGTCCGCAGACGTAGCCGCCGTTGCCGGCGCCCGGCGGGCCGCAAAAGCGGGACGGGATAGTCAGCGCGAGAGCGGCGGTCGGCTGCGGGCGCCCGGCCGCCGCAGGGCGGGCCGGCCCGGTGGCATGTGTCATACCTCGACGCTAGGACCGTCCGGCCTGGGGCGGCTATCGGGTGAACTACCGGCACTTCCCCCGTTTCCCCCGGCCGGGGGCGGCCGTCCCCCGTGAATGCGCCCGGTGAACTACCGAGCCGCTCAGGGGCGCAGCCGGTGCTCGGTCACCCACGCCGCGATCTGGGCCCGCGAGCGCACCTGCAGCTTGCGCCGGATGTTCTCCACATGCGCCTCGGCGGTCCGCGGCGCGACCGACAGCCGCCGGGCGATGGCCTGGTTGGTCAGCCCCTCGGCGACCAGCCCGGCCACCTCCAGCTCACGGCCGGTCAGCCGCGGCCCCGCGCTCGCGTGCTCGCGCAAGAAGCCGAGCAGCGCGTCCAGGACCGCCGGCCAGTCGCCGTGGTAGAACAGGTGGCTCGAACCCGGCAGCGGGATCAGCGTCGCCCCCGGGATCAGCGCGGCGACCTCCCGGCCCAGCTCGAACCTGGTGCCCTTGTCCGCCTCGCGGTGCAGCACCGCCGTGCGCGCCCGTACCTGCGGCAGCAGCGCCCTGATGTCGGTGTGGTAGTAGACCTCCAGCATCTCCGCCGCCACGGCGGCCGAGGCGCTGGCCCGCTGGAACCGGGTGAATGCCTCCAGCTCCCCGGCGGCGGGATCGGTGACAAAGGCCCCGGCCAGCGCTTTCAGCCCCAGGCCCCAGTGGGCCCGCACCAGCGCCACCACCGAGTCCCGGACCTCAGCCGGCGCCAGGTCGCTGCCGCTGGCGCACATCCCGTACAGCACCAGCGCCTCCACCCGGTCCGGGTACCGTGCCGCGATCGCGGCGGCCAGCTGGCCGCCCTGCGAGGCCCCGAACAGGCCGAAACGGCCGGCGCCGACCGCGTCGGCCACCGCCAGCGCCGCGGACACCTGCCCGTCGAACGACAGATCGATCCCGTCCCGGTCCGACAGGCCACACCCGGGCTTGTCATAGCGGATCACGGTGAACCGCTCCGCCAGCCGCCCGACGAACTCGCCAAACGACCACAGCTCCAGCTGCCCGCGCAGATGAGAAACCCAGCCCGAGTCGAACAACAGCGGCGGCCCAGCGCCCGACGCCGAGTACGCAACACGCCCCGCAGGCGTGACGCAGTACATGATCCTCGGCCTCACCGGTCCAGAGTGACACCCCCAGCCGACACAGTAAAGGAACAGCAAAACACCGGCACCACCATGACGATCCCCGGCGCCGCGGCAGCCAACCGCCCCAAGCCCGGATCGCAGTCAGGTCGGTCTGAGGGCAGTACCTCAAGCTCCTGCGACTCGTTCTCATAAGTGATCTTGCGTAAATGTCGATCACGTGACGTGTCCCGGCAGGCGCAATGCCGTGGCGTGCAGCGCCGTGGTGTTACTGGCGGGTGAACACGGCGTGGACAGTGATGGTGTTGTTCAGCGACGCCATGCCCAGCGGCCGGTATGTCAGGCCGAAGTCCGCCCGGTTGACCGGGACCTCGGCGTCCAGCCGGGCCTCGCCTGCGGCGGCGGAGACCTTCGCGTCGAAGGAGAGCGGGCGGGTGCGGCCGCGGACGGTCAGGCGGCCGGCCACCCGGACGCCCCCGCTGGCGGGCTGTATGCCATCGACGGTGTAGGTGATGTCCGGGTGGTTGGCGATGTCGAAGAGCTTGGCCGACCGCAGGTCCTTGTCGCGCATCTTGTTCCTGGTGTCGATCGACCCGGCGGCGACGGTGAGGGTGCCGGTGACCTCGCCGGCCGCGGTCACCGTGCCGTTGCCGGTGACCAGGCCGAAGACGCCGTGGAGCGGACGGAGCCCCCAGGTGTGCCTGGTCTGCAGCCGGACCTGGGATCTGGCCGGATCCAGGATCCAGGACCCGGCGAGCGTGCCGTCCTCGACCAGCGCCTGCAGCGATGAGGTCCCCGGCTGTCCCTGTGCTGTCATGCCACCCTCCGTAAATTTTCGTTCCTGAATCAGAATACTTTTGATAGCGAAAGCGTATATACTCGGGAGCTGGGCGGTCAAGGCGGGCCGGCGCACCACGGAAGCAGGGCCATGGCGGATCAGGCGGGCAGCTCCGAGCACTCTGCGTTGTGCCTGCGCCTGATGCAGCTGTTCCCCCGCGTGACCAGGGGAATGCGCCGCTGGCAGGACCGCGCCGCGCCCCCGCCCGTGCCCTCTCCGCTGAGCCCGCGCCACGTCGCCGCGCTCGAGCAGATCCGCAGCGGCCCGCTCACCGTCGGAGAACTGGCCTCCCGGCTGGACCTGAGCCTCCCCACGGTCAGCGGCGTGCTCGCCGACCTTGACCGCGCGGGCCTGGTCCAGCGGCGCCCTGACCCGGCCGACCGGCGGCGCACGATCGTCCAGATCATCCCCGGCCAGGCAACCCTGATCGGCAACTGGCTCGATGGCGCCGCCAAACCGCTGGCCCGCGTTCTGGACAAGCTCACCCCCGGCGAGCAGGAAGCCTTCCTCAAGGCCATGGACCTGCTCGAAACCGAGCTGCGCCGGCAGGACACCGACATCTGAGCCGACCGCTGGCCGCGGGCCGGACCCTGTAGAGGATCTCGCCCATTACCAAGACGCGGGCCTCATGGTCCCGCTTTGACTCTCGGGCGGCCAAGGGTCGGATACTGCTGGCGTGGACTCAGGCGAGTTGGTCGGTATTGGCGCGTTCGCGCAGCTGTCAGGGCTGACGGTGGAGACGTTGCGGCACTACCACCAGGTCGGCCTGCTCGTGCCGGTCGAGGTCGATGATCGCACCGGCTACCGCCGCTACGGGCTGCGCCAGCTGCCGCGGGCGCGCAGCCTTGCCGCGCTGCGGGACGTCGGCATGCCGTTGGAGGACGTCGCCGCCATCGTCGACGCCGCTGACCGAGGCGCGCGACGGGCGCGGCTGGTCGAGCACCGTCGACGATTGACAGAGGCAGCCCGGCAAGCGGCTGGCCGGGTCGACGCAATGGACCGGATGATCGAGAGGGAGGACGCCATGGAGTCACCGCCGCGGACCGGAGAAGGGACGCCAATGCTCACAGACGAGAGGCTTGCGAGGGAACTGCTCGGCACGCTCGGCCGAACGGACTTCGGTCACCTTGGCGTCCGCCACGAGGGCAAGGTGCGTGACAGCTACGTCGACGGCGACGTTCGCACTATCGTGACCACCGACAGGTTGTCGGCGTTCGACCGGCTCCTCGGGACTATCCCGTTCAAGGGACAGGTCCTCAACGAGATAGCGAACTACTGGTTCAACGCCACCTCCGACATTGTCTCGAATCACCTCCTGGAGGTCCCTGATCCCAACGTCGTGCGCGTCCGCGAGTGCGCTCCGGTGCCGCTTGAATTCGTCGTTCGCGCCTACATCACGGGCGTAACGAAGACATCGCTGTGGTTCAACTACCAGGCGGGCGCGCGGAACATCGCCGGCAACCTGATGCCCGACGGGCTTCGCAGGAACGAGCGGCTGGAGGCTCCGATCCTGACCCCGACGACCAAGTTCGAAGCGCATGACCGAAACCTCGGTCGCGACGACGCAATCGCCGAGGGCCTCGTGACCGCGGACCTATTCGACCGGTGCGCCGACGTCTGCTTCCGGCTGTTCGCCCGGGGCACCGAACTCGCGGCCCAACGCGGACTGATCCTGGTCGATACGAAGTACGAGTTTGGTCTGCTCGGTGACGAGATCGTGCTCATTGACGAAGTGCACACGCCTGACAGCTCCCGCTACTGGTACGCGGACACCTACGACGATCTCTTCAGGAAGAACAAGGATCAGCGAGCACTCGACAAGGAACCGCTGCGAGAGTGGCTGGTAGAGCGAGGGTTCCGCGGCGACGGAGCGGCCCCCGTCATGACCGACGAGGTCCGTATCGCGACCGCAACCCGCTACATCCTGCTCGCTGAGGAACTGACTCAGCGATCGTTCGAGGCCCCCGAGTTCACCGCGGCCGAACGGGTCGCCAACGTCCTCCGCGAGACTGACTGCCCGCGTCTGCCGTGGAGTCAGACTCACATCACTTGACGACGTTATACGTCCAGTCGTTGGACTTGACCTGGCTGACCGTGTAGTTCCACGGGGTTATGTCAGGACAGTCGCCTGTAATATCGCCGATGCTGAAGGCAACGCTCTTCCGGCCTCCGTCGGAAAACTCCCTCTCGATTTCATCTGTGCCGTTACAGCTCAACTCCAGCAAATCTCCAGCGTTGCCGTTCAGATCCCAGTCTTGTGCGTAGACCGCCCCATCCGCATCCACGGCGACCCAGCGAACGGCGCCCAGTGAACCGTGCGGCCCAAA
>JASHPP010000088.1 GCA_030038035.1 Trebonia sp. | reverse complement strand
CGGCGCGGCGGGCTGCGCGGCCGGCGCCGGGTGCCGCCGCGGTCGCGCGCGGGGCGCGGGATTGCCTGAGCATTGTCAGCATCAGGCTGAAACCGAGCAGGACGAGCACCCACGGCGCCGCCGCCACGACTCCCTCGGTCTGCCGGTGCGGCAGTGCCACGTTCATCGCGTGCACCGCGTCGGCCGCGCCGACCACCGCGACCATGAGTATGATCACCAGCCAGGCGTAGCACCGCGCCCACCAGCGTGCGTCCCGCAGCGTGACGGCGGCCACGCAGGCGATGACGAACACCGCGTCAAAGATCCCTGGATAGATGCGGGCAAGCCGGACGGATACGCCCGCCTGCGCGACGATCGCGTGGACGCCGCTGTACGACAGCACGAACGTCGCCGCCGCCAGGGCGAGCACCACGACCACGACAAGCACGTTCAGCAGCCGGGCGGGCCACCTGCGGCGGGGCGCGGGGAGATGGACATTCATCGGGACGTCGTTCCAGACTTGGAAGAGGGGATACGGCCGCAAAAAATACGTTTTCTTCTAGTCTTGACTGTTCCTCACCGTATCGAGGTTAGTCCCGGATTGGAACGATCTCCGGACTTTGCCGGGTGTGTCGCCAGCCAGGCGGCGCGCGGCCCCGATACCGTACGCTGGTCAAGGTGACGCTCCGCCTCCACGACACCGCAGCCAGGGCTGTGCGCCCATTCCAGCCGATCACGCCGGGGCGGGTGTCGCTGTACGTATGCGGGGCGACGGTCCAGGGCGTGCCGCACATCGGGCACATGCGTTCGGCCGTGTGCTTCGACATCCTGATCCGCTGGCTGGAGACATCCGGTTACGTCGTCACCTACTGCCGCAACGTCACGGACATCGACGACAAGATCCTGCGCGCCGCGGAGGCCGAGCGCATTGCCTGGTGGGCGCTGGCGGAGCGCAACCAGCGCGCCTTCACGAGCGGCTACGACGCGCTCGGCTGCCGGCCGCCGGCCGTGGAGCCGCGGGCGACCGGGCACATCCCGGAGATGCTCGCGCTGATCAGGCGGCTGACCGACAGCGGGCACGCGTACCCGGCGGGCGGCGACGTGTACTTCGACGTGCGCACCGCCGACCGGTACGGCGCGCTGTCCGGGCAGCACCTGGCGGACATGCGGGCCGCCGATGACACCGACGGCGCGGCGAACAAGCGCGACCCGCGGGATTTCGCCTTGTGGAAGGGCGCGAAGCCGGGCGAGCCGTACTGGGACGCGCCGTGGGGGCCTGGCCGCCCCGGCTGGCACCTGGAGTGTTCGGCGATGTCGACCAGGTACCTGGGCCCTGTCTTCGACATCCATGGCGGCGGCATCGAGCTCCTCTTCCCGCACCACGAGAACGAGCGCGCGCAGTCGCGGGCCGCGGGCGACGACTTCGCCAGGTACTGGCTGCACAACGGCCTGGTCGAGATCGCCGGGGAGAAGATGAGCAAGTCCGTGGGGAACGTCCTGCTTGTCGCCAAGATACTGAGCCAGGTCCGGCCGCAGGAGCTGCGGTACTATCTTGGCCAGGCGCACTACCGCTCGCCACTTGAGTACTCACCGGAGGCGCTGGCGGAGGCTGCCGCCGCCTACCAGCGGATCGAGCGCTTCGTCACCCGCGCGCAGCGCGCGCTCGGCGGCGCCGCGGATGCCCCGCCGGCGGGAACGGGCGGGGAGGGCGCTCCGTCAACGCCGGCGCTGCCGGCCGCCTTCGCCGCAGCGATGGACGACGACCTCGCCATCCCGGCCGCGCTCGCCGCCGTGCACGCCACGGTGCGCGACGGCAACGAGGCGCTCGCGGCCGGAGACCGGGAGGGCATCGCCTGCCGCCTGGCGCAGACACGGGCGATGCTCGCGGCGCTCGGCCTTGACCCGCTGGCCCCGGTGTGGCATGACAGCGGCTCGGGCGACCGGCTGTACCAGGCGGTCGACGGGCTCGTCGGGCTGGCGTTGCGGCAGCGGGAGGGGGCACGGGGCCGCGGCGATTATGCTTCGGCGGACTCTATCAGGGACACGCTGGAGAGCATCGGGGTCGTGGTCGAGGACACACCGGAAGGCCCGCGATGGGAACTGAAGCGATGATCGGGCGGAGCGAGCGATGAGCGGGCAAAAAGGCGGCGGCACGGACGGCAGGGCGCCGGGCGGCGGGGGATACGCCAAGTCGGGCAAGCCCCGCCCGGGCACGGGCGGGAACAGGCGCGACGGCCTCGCTGGCAAAGGCCCGACACCGCCGGCGTACCTGCGCACCGGCCATCCGGCGCAGCGGGCCGCCGCGGCCCGCGCTGCCGCGGCTGGCAGGCCACCCCGCAAGGCAGGGGACGGGCGCGGGGGAGTCGGACCGGCTCGTTCGGACCATGGGAATGAGAACCCGGCACCGCGGGGGAGCGGCGAGGGGCCGGAAATGGTCGCGGGCCGTAACTCGGTGGTGGAGTCGCTGCGGGCGCGGGTGCCGGCGATGGCGCTGTATGTGTCCGGGCGGGCGCAGCAAGACGAGCGGGTCGCGGAGGCCGTCCAGCTGGCGGCCGGGGCTGGCGTCGCCGTGCTTGAAGCGGGCATGGCCGAGCTGGACCGGCTGACCGGCGGCGCGGTGCACCAGGGGGTGGCGCTGCGGGTACGGCCCTACGAATACGCGCACCCCGAGGACTTCGCGCAGCGCCCGGGGGCGGCTCCCCCGCTCGTCGTCGCGCTCGACGGCGTGACCGACCCGCGCAACCTGGGGGCGGTGGTGCGGTCGGCCGCCGCGTTCGGGGCTTGCGGCGTCGTGGTGCCCGCGCGGCGCAGCGCCGGAGTCACCGCGGGCGCGTGGAAGGCGTCGGCCGGCGCGCTGGCGCGGCTGCCGGTGGCGCGGGCGACCAACCTCACGCGGGCGCTGGAGGCGTACAAGTCGGCCGGGTTGTTCGTGGCTGGCCTGGACGCGGCCGGGTCCAGCGACGTGCGTGACATGACGATCGCGGACGGGCCGATGGTGCTCGTGGTGGGCTCCGAGGGGCGCGGACTGTCGCGGGTGGTCGCGGCGGCGTGCGACATGCTCGTGCGGATCCCGATGGCCGATGCGACAGAGTCGCTCAACGCGGGCGTGGCCGCGTCGATCGCCCTGTACGAGATAGCCGGCGTGCGGTCTCGGCTACCATGACGGGAGTCGGCCCCGCCGCGTGCGGCGGCCGTCCGGCCAGCCGGTGTAGCTCAGCAGGCAGAGCGTCCGCCTTGTAAGCGGCAGGTCAGCGGTTCGAATCCGCTCACCGGCTCCCAGTCTCCTTGACGTGCGGAAACGCGACCTAGCGGACCTGGGTGCGCCGTCCGCTCGGTGCGCACAGCGCTTATCGAGCTTCCGCGTCGACCTCCTTTGGGTTGCGCGCCAACGACGATCTCGCAGGCGTTGTTCCCTACGACCATCGCGAAGCCGAAAGCTGCCCCCGCCGTCGCGATCGGCACCGCCGAGTGCGAGAACCCAGCGCGAGCAAGGCGGGCGATGCCGACCATGATCCGGTATCGATGCAGGTAAAACTAGTCATAAAGTCTTCGCCGCGGTGTACGGCTGCTAGCTGTCTCTGTATGCCAGCGGTGGAGAATCATTCCGAAGTTGTGAACTACTGCCTACTTCCTCTCGCGTCAGAGAACCTGTCAGATGCGATTCAGCAGGAATTGGCGCAGCTATCAGGCAATACCCCAGCTGTGGCGGGCTAGTCCCCAGGCTCTACGCTAGCCCTCCCAAGATTCAGCTTGGATAACGAGGGCGATGACGCTTGCCAATTAGACCGGCTCGGCGAGTTTTGCGCGCATCCACGGGTACGGGTCGCGGAGCGGTTTTCGCGTCGCGCGTCGGCGATCCTGGATCGTGTGGAGTGGCTCGCCGGCGATGTAGTGGCGGCCACGGCCGGTGCCGTGCGGGCTAAGGAT
>JASHPP010000690.1 GCA_030038035.1 Trebonia sp. | reverse complement strand
TCGCGGCCTTCGGTGGCGGCGATGGCCGTCGGCGTGGCGCGGGCGGCGGCGGAGTTCGCGACGGAGTACGCGCGCACGCGCGTGCAGTTCGGGCGCCCGATCGGGCAGAACCAGGGCGTCGCGTTCCAGCTCGCCGACATGCGGGCGGCGGTGGACGCGGCCCGGCTGCTGACCTGGCGGGCGGCGTGGATGGCGCGTCGGGGGCTGCCGTTCGACGCCGCCGAGGGGTCGATGTCGAAGCTCGTGGCGGGGGAGACCGCGGTCCGGGTGACCGAGCAGGCCATCCAGATCCTCGGCGGTAACGGCTACACGCGCGAATACCCGGTCGAGCGGTGGCACCGGGACGCGAAGATCTTCACGATCTTCGAGGGAACGTCGGAGATTCAGCGGATGATCATCGGGCGCGCGGTCACTGGATTGGACGTACGGTAGGCCTGACCAGTGGATATACCCGGCGTTGACCCGGGAAGTCGGGCCGTTTCACGGGGGAGTGGGGCGGCCCCTTCTCGTGTGGCGTTTGCCCGAATCATCCTGGTTGTTTCCCGTCGTTTCCGGACCCCGTGCTGAATCGGTGCTGATACCTTAAGGGGTGTGGTCTAGACCAATTTCACAATAGGTCTAGATCAATTGGTATAGTCTCGGCTGCGTATGGCTTCCTGTGAAGGCTCTAGTGGGCCATTCCGGTGGGTCGGGCGTGTGTTCATGTCTGGCCACTCGAAAGTTCGTTCGATCTGTTCAATGGCGGGGAGATTAGCGTGGAGAGGCTCGAGCAGGGACTGTGCGAGCGCCTGGCCCACGCCTGCGCGAGGCCTTCCCTGACCTGGGCGGCTTCTCACGGGCGAACCTCCCGTACATGCGCGTTCGCTGAGGCATGGCCGCAAGAAGCAAGTGTCCATCCGGCCGTTGGACAAATTCCGTGGGGCCACAACGTCGTGCTGCTAACCAGGCTCAAGGACAACGACAGCAGCGCCGCGCCGAACTCCGCGCCCAGCGCGAGGACCTGAAACGCCAGATCGCCCAGGCCCAGGACACTCGGAACCCGGCTCTGCTCGACCATCCCTCAGCCGACCTGGACGGCACGCCCGGCGGCTAGTCCCGGCGGCTCTTCGAGGCGCTCCGCCTGGAGATCCGCTGCGACCCCGCAACCGCATGGATGACTGCTCGGTCACCCTGCCTGGCGACACGATCGACGCGGTATCACGCTCAACCCGGGAAGTCATGGCCCAGAGCAAGCCACTGTAGAAAGCCTCCAGCCGGAGGCAGCCGAGCGGACCCACCCTCGATGGTCCCAAGTGGCCGGGCGGGCATTTCCTGTGCTGTCGTTTCCATCCTCATCGCGCGGCGGCCTGGGGTTCGAGGTGCCTGGCTGGCAGGGAGTCGGGCTTGCTTCTATTTAGCTGACCAGCGGAAGTACCGGAGAGCGAAGAGGAGGGCTGCGGCACCCCAGGCGGCGACCACTGCCACGTGCCACCAGGGGAAGGCCGTGCCCGGGGCGGGGGCGTAGGCGGCGTAGGCGGCCACGAGCAGGTGGCGGAGCGGGAAGACCTGGGCGATCTGGGCGAGTGCCGAGGTGGCGGCGATGGGGAAGAAGCCGCCGGAGATGACGAGCAGGACCAGGAAGAGGAGGTTGACGATGGCGGGGGCGGCGTCGAAGTTGGGGATCAGCGTGCTGACGGCCAGGCCGAGGCAGCAGAACGCGGCACCGCCGGTGATGAGCGTGAAGGTGAACGCGGGCCAGTCCGCGGGGGCGGGCGCGCGGTAGCCGGCGATGCCGGTGGTGAGGATGATCGCGACGATGACGGTGGCGTTGACGGCGGCGCTGGCGGCGAGGCCGCCGAAGTAGGAGATGGCGGGGAGCGCGGTGCCGTGGGTCTTCTTCAGCAAGCCGGTCTCGCGGCGGAACGTGATGGTGAGCGCGGGGTTGACGAAGCAGGCGCTCATCACGCCGTAGGCGGCGATCGCCGGCGTGTAGTACCGGACGCCCTTGACCCCGGTGAGCGCTGCCTCGCGGCTGCCGGAGAACAGGGCCGCGAACAGCACGTACAGCAGCACCGGGAAGGCGAAGGCGAAGAACGCCGCGCCGATGTTGCGCCAGAACACCGTCTGCTCGTAGCGCAGCTGCACCAGCACCAGGCCCAGCGCCCTCATGGCCGGGCTGCCCCTGTCCCGCTCGCGCGTGATCCGTCTGCGGGGTCATCCGTTTCGGTGAGCTGCAGGTAGACATCCTCAAGGGTGGGCGCGCTGACGGTGAGGGCAGATAGTTCCGTGCCGTGTCCGAGCGCCCAGCCGGTCAGCGCGTGCAGGTCGGCCGTGGGCCGGGCGGTGCGCAGTTCCCAGCCGCCCGCCTCGCCGGGGACAGGAGACACCCCGGGGACGGCCGGCGGGGTGCCGCCGCCGGGGCCGGCCAGGCGGAAGCGGATGACCGTCTGCTGATGCTCCGAGAGTGCGGCAGGCGGGCCGAGTGCGATGATCTCGCCCTTGTTCATGACGGCGGCCTCGTCGGCGAGTGCCTGGGCTTCTTCCATGGAGTGCGTGGTGAGCAGGATGGTGGCTCCGCGCTCGGCCAGTGACCTGATCAGCTGCCAGGCGTCACGGCGGGCGGCCGGGTCGAAGCCGGCGGTCGGCTCGTCGAGGAAGATCAGTTCGGGGTCGCCGGCCAGCGCGAGCGCCAGGTCCAGGCGGCGCTGCTGGCCGCCGGACAGGTCAGCGACCCGGGCCGTCGCCTTGTCCTCAAGGCCGGCCAGCGCGAGCAGCTCGGGGACCGGGCGCCTGCGCGGGTAGTAGTGGGCCCACAGCTTGAGCATCTCCTGCACCCGGAGATAGCGGTCGAGGGCGGTCTGCTGGGAGACGATGCCGATCCGTGCCCGCAGCCGGGTGCCCGCCCGCCCCGGGTCGAGGCCGAGCACCGCCACCTCGCCGGCGTCGCGCTGCAGGAAGCCCGCCAGGATCTCCACGACCGTCGTCTTCCCGGCGCCGTTCGGCCCGAGCAGCGCGAGCACCTGTCCCCGGGCGATGTCCAGGTCGATGCCGCACACGGCTTGTGTCTGACCGTAGGCCTTCCGCAGCCCGCGGACCTCAACCGCCGTCATGAGCTCGCTCCTCGCCGCCGCAGCCAGGCCACCTGGCCACTACACCTGTAGTAGAGGGTAGCCGGCTTCCCCGCTGTCCACTACACCTGTAGCGGTGCCGCCCGTTACCGTGGGGAGATGACCACGTCCCTGGCCCCGCGGGCCGCACGGATCGGTGACGCCGCGATCGGCCTGCTGGCCAGCCGCGGGATGCGCGGGCTCACGCACCGGGCCGTGGACGAGGCCGCCGGGCTGCCCCCCGGGACGACGTCCAACTACGCGCGCACCCGGGAGGCGCTGATCGAGCTGGCGCTGGCCCGGATGGGGGAGCGCGAGGCGGCGGAAATCCGCATGCTGATGACAGAGACAGGGGTGCCGGCCGACCTTCGCGGGTACGCGGAGCTGACCGCGCGGATCATCGCGCACTCGGTTACCGCTGGCAGGGGCCGGATGCTCGCGCGCTACGAGCTGGCGCTCGAGGCGACCCGCCGGCCCCGGCTCCGGGCCGCCTACGACCAGGCCGGGCGGCCCTACCGGGAGCAGGCCGCGGCGCTGCTCGCTGCCGTTGGCTCGCCCGACCCCGCCCGGCACGCGCGGCTGCTCGTCGCCTGGGGCGAGGGCGTCATGTTTGACACCATCGCCGGCGCGGGCAACGACCGCACGCCGACGGCCGAGGAGATCCGCCTGAGCATGACCGAGTTGCTGCGCGCCGTCCTTCCGGACCCCGCTCGCCCGTGACGGCCGCTACGACCCCGCAACCCGCATGGCCGGCTGCTCGGTCACCCCGTCCGGTGACACGATCGACGGAGTATCACGCTCAACCCGGGAAGTCATGACTCCAACGAAGCCAGAGGATAACGCCTCCAGCCAGACGTGGCCGAGCGGAACGCCCGCGATTTCGAGGGTCTGTGTGGTGCCCCCTGTTGTCGCCGGATGCTGAAACTGACCCCCAGTGCAGGAAAGTTGCCGTTTCCCTCATCGGGCGGTGG
>JASHPP010000689.1 GCA_030038035.1 Trebonia sp. | reverse complement strand
CCGCGGCGCGCCCTGCCCGCCGACGCCGGCCGCGAGCAGCGCGCCTACCGCGGCGAGGCCGCCGGCCAGGCCGAGGGCCTGCCACAGCAAAATCGCGGCCGCCGGGGACCTGCGCGGCCAGGAAGCGCGCAGCAGCACGCTCGCGCTCTGCGTGCTCCCTACGGCGACCGCGGCGAGCAGCGCCGCGACGGCCAGTTCCCCCATAACCCGATCTCGCTGTCTCCTTCGGCTTGCTGCTCGCGCTGCTCCCGCTCGAGCCGTGCCAGCGCCTCGCGCAGGACCACTGCCTCGGCGCCTGACACGCTCTGCGCGAACCTGGCGAGTGCGGCATCGCGGTCACCAGTTTGCTCGAGCGCGGTCAGCATGAGTTCCGCCACGTATGCCTCGCGGGTCGCCGCAGGCCGGTACCGCCAGGCACGGCCGTCCCGCTCCCTGCGGGCGAACCCCTTTTTCGCTAGCCGGTCAAGCACCGTCATCACGGTGGTATGGGCCAGGTTGCGCTGGGTGAGCCCGTTGCTGACCTGTCTGACCGTCAGTGACGACTCCGTTTGCCAGAGGACTTCCATGATGGCCCGCTCGAGTTCGCCCAGCCTGTTCACGACGTTACTGTACCGTCGGCGCGGTTTCCTTAACCATAGGCGCGTTCTCCGAAGCGAGTGGCGATTTCGCGATACGCACGCAGCCCATCACGATCGCCGCGAGCGCGAGGATCTCCGCGGGCAGCCACCACCCGATGCGCAGATCCTCGTTGAACAGGGTGACACCGTAGCTGATGCTTATCAGCGCGTCGCCGACGGTGAGCATCGGCTGGGAGGCGACGAGGCTGCCTGCCTGCAGCGCGTTCTGCAGCAGGAACAGCGAGCCCACGCCGGCCGCGGCGGCCGCGTAGATGTGCCACGACGTGAAGAACTGGACCGCTCCGGCCGCCAGATCGGACATCGCGTTCTTCATCAGCGCCGCGGTCAGCGCGTAACCGCAGGCGGCGGCCAGCCCGAGCAGCGCCGCCCGCGGCTCGCCGCGCAGGCCTATCGCGGTGGTGATGAGCAGGGCCTCGAAGCAGGCGGTGACGATCAGGGCGATCACCCAGCTGGAGTCTGGCGCGGAGGCGGCGGCTCCGCTTGGCTGGGCCATGGCCAGCCCGGCGCCGAGGGCCAGCGTGGTGACGATGATCGCGCGCCACGGCAGCTGGTTGACCGTCCCGTGCCGGATGAGCAGCGTGGCCAGCACCAGCGTGACGGGCAGCTCGATGATGAAGATCGGCTGCACGAGGGCGATCGGGCCGGTCGCGAGCGCTGCCGCCTGTGCCACCGCGGCCACGATGACCATGCCGATCCCGGCCAGCCACACCCGCCGCCGGATCAGGTCGGCCATCAGCGACAAGTGCATGGACCGCTCGGGCGGCACCTGGGCGGCCGCCTTGCGCTGCAGCACGGACGCGGTGGCGTTGCTGGCGGCGGTGGCCAGCGCGAACACCACGCACAGCAGCAGATGGACGGTCAGGTGCGGCGCGTGCGGCAGATGCACCCGAATGTGCGGTCCGTGCAGATGCAGGGCTAGGTAAATTCCGGTCACGACGGGTCCGGATGGTCGTCGACGTAGGTTTTCGCGCCCCGGTCGCCGATGAGGGACGCGAACGGGCGCAGGTTGGCCAGGCTTTCACCGCGTTTCTCCCGCCATTCCCATTCCCGCCGGATCGCGGAGCCAAAGCCGATCCTGAGCGCCTCGTTGAACGTCTCGTCGGAGTAGGCGAGCACGCACCCGAGCAGGCGGTCGATCTCCGCCTCGGAGATCGCGGCGAGCGGCAGGCGACCGGTCAGGTACACGTCGCCTGCCGCGTCGAGCGCGAAGTGCACGCCGTACATGCGGCCATTGCGCACGAGCAGGAACCGGTAGAAGGCCGCGTGGTTCTCATCCGGCTGGCGGCAGAAAAAGGCCTCCACCTGCAGGCTGTGCTGGCCGGCGATCAGCCAGGTCATGGTGGCGAGCTTATGCTCGCCCGCGAGGCGGACCAGGCAGGCGCCCGGCTCGGGGCGGGTGTAGTCCAGGCCGAGTTCATCGAGCACCGCCGCGATCGCATCGCCCGGCGGCACCAGGCCGCGGGACGGTTCGGCATCGTGCGGCGCCATGTCCGCTACGCCCCGACCTGCGCTGCTGCCTCGTCCATGGCACCGGTATACACCGCGGCAAGCCGGTCGACTGTGGCGGACCACCCGAACCCGGACGCGTGTCGCAGGGCGCCGGCCGAGAGTTCCCGCAGGCGCCGGGGCGCGCGGATCAGTTGCCTGATGGCCCGCGCCCACTCCGCCGGGTCATGGCCGTCCACGAGGACACCGGAGTAGCCGTCCCGTACCACTGTGCGCAGCCCGCCGACGCTCGCCGCCACCACGGGCGTGCCGCACGCCTGGGCTTCGAGTGCCACCAGGCCGAAAGACTCCGAATGCGACGGGGTCAGGACGACCGTCGCCGCCCGGTACCAGTCGGCAAGCTCGGGCTGCGGGCACGGCGGCTCGAACCGTACGGCGCCGTCCATGCCGAGCGCAGCCGCCAGCTCCCGCATCCGGTGCGGGTCAGCGCGTTCGGCCCGGCCGCTCGGACCGCCGACGAGCACGACCTTGAGCGTGCTGGCGAGTTCGGCGTCCGCCTGCATCAGCCGTGCCGCGGCCTTCAGCACGATGTCCGGCCCCTTGAGCGGCTGCACCCGGCCCACGAACAACAGGACCACGTCGTCGGGTGCCAGGCCGAACCTGCGCCGTGCCCGCTGCCGCGCGCCCGCCGGGCCGGGCCGGAAAACGCTCAGGTCGGCGCCGGGGTTGACGGTCCGCACCTTGGCGGGGTCGGCCCCGTACAGCTCGGTGAGCTGGCGCGCCTCCTCGGCGGTATTGGCGATCAGCCGGTCAGCGGCGGACACCACTTCGTGCTCGCCCCGGATCCTGTCGTCGGGCTCAGCCGAATCGCCCGCGGCGAGCGCCGCGTTCTTGACCTTCCCGAGCGTGTGCATCGACTGCACGAGCGGGACGCCCCACCGCTCTTTCGCGGCTGCCCCGACCTTGCCGGACAGCCAGTAGTGGGCGTGCACCAGGTCATACCTGCCCGGCTCGGCCTCGGCCTCGGCGCGCAGCACCTCGAGAGTGAACTGGCAGACGTGGGCGGGCAGTTCGGTCTTGTCGAGCTCTTCGAACGGGCCCGCCACGACGCTGCGCACCAGGACCCCTGGCGCGAGTTCGGCCAGCGGCGGGGTGTCACGGCAGACCGCGCGGGTGAAGATCTCTACCTCGGTGCCGCAGGCCGCCAGGCGCTTGGCCACTTCGACGACGTAGACGTTCAGGCCGCCGGCGTCGCCGGTACCAGGCTGGTCGAGCGGTGACGTGTGAACGCTGAGAGTGGCGATTCGCCGCGGGACGCGCTGGGGCACCGTAGACACAGTTGTAACCAACCGCGACCGCCCTATTCGTGTTCCCGCGCGGCTTTGCGCACCTTGCCCTGCAGGGCGCCCCGCTGGGCGGCGGCTAGGCTTACCCGTATGGGAACCCTCGTGCTGCTGCGCCATGGCGAGAGCGACTGGAACTCCAAGGGCCTGTTCACCGGCTGGGTGGACGTCGGGCTGGCAGCGAAGGGCGTGCAGGAGGCGTCGGCATCCGGGCGGATGCTGGCCGACGCCGGGCTGCGTCCCGATGTCGTGCACACCTCGGTGCTCACCCGCGCGATCGCGACCGCGAACGTGGCGCTGGAGGTGGCCGGGCTCGGCTGGCTGCCTGTGCACCGCTCGTGGCGGCTGAACGAGCGCCATTACGGGGCCCTGCAGGGCAAGGACAAGGCGCAGACCCGCGAGGAGTTTGGCGACGAGCAGTTCATGCTGTGGCGCCGGTCGTACGATGTCCCGCCGCCCCCGATCGCGGACGACGACCCCCTCTCCCAGGCCGGCGATCCGCGCTACGCGTCGCTGCCGCCAGAGATCAGGCCGCGCACGGAATGCCTGCGGGACGTCGTCGCCCGGATGCTGCCGTACTGGTACGACGGCATCGTCCCCGATCTGGCCGCGGGCCGCACGGTGTTCGTGGTGGCGCACGGCAACTCGCTGCGCGCCCTGGTCAAGCACCTCGACGGGATCAGCGAAGCGGCGATTGCCGAGCTCAACATCCCCACAGGCATCCCGTTGCTCTACGAACTTGACGCGGCGTTCCGTCCCGTGCAGCCAGGCGGGCGCTACCTGGACCCGGAAGCCGCGGTCGCCGCCGCCGAAGCCGTTAAGAACCAGGGCCGCTGACAATGACCTCGCGGCGTCCCGCTGGCGCACGGGGTGCCGCGACTGTCGCAGCGGAACCCCCGGCCACACGGCCGGATGACGACTTTTGTATGTATAAGACGTGTCCAGAAATAATCCTCGAAGTGAACATCCGGAAAAGAGTGAAATTTCCCGCAACCTGCCGATTGTGGACGCCGGGGCACATCCGCATACCATCGGATACGTGAGTATGGACTGGTCACATCGATGCACGCTGCCTTCGTCCCGTGCATCAGCGCTGGTCCGGGATCTCGCGTGGTGCTGAGGACGCGGGCCGGCGCCGGGGTGCGGCAGCCGCGCAGCGCGCGCTTGCGCGCGGCGCAACAGCCGGCGAAGCTCCCGCCAGGAATCGCCTCCGTGCTGTCCGTCCTTTCGTCGTCCGCCGTTGTCGTGGACAGCGAGGACCGGGTACTGCGCGCCAGTTCCGCGGCGCGGGCGTTCGGGATCGTCAAGGGTGACCGGCTGATGGTGAGCGAGCTGCTCGCCCTCGCCCGGCAGGTCCGCCGTGACGGCGAGATCCGCGAAGGCGAGTTCGAGGTCCCTGTGCCGCGGTTCGGCGGCCGGACCACGAGCTTCGCGGTCCGGGTCGCGCCGCTGTCGGGGACCGTGGGCGGCGGTGGCCTCGTTCTCGTGCTCGCCGAAGACCAGACCGAGAGCAGGCGCGTGGAAGAGGTCCGCAGGGATTTCGTCGCCAACGTGAGCCACGAGCTCAAGACCCCTGTCGGCGCGCTCGCCCTGCTGGCGGAGACGATCGAGGACGCCGCCGAGGACGCCGATGCGGTCCGCAGGTTCGCGGGGCGCATGCGCCAGGAAGCGGCGAGGCTGACGTTCCTCGTGCAGGACCTCATCACGCTGTCCCGGATCCAGGCGGCGGAACCGATGCCCGATCCGCGCCCGGTGGAGGTGGACGCGGTGGTCGCCGAGGCACTTGACCGGTGCCGGATGAAGGCGAACGCGCGCGGCATCACGCTCGCGTCCATCGGGGTCCGCGGCCTGTTCGTGCTCGGCGAGGAGGACCTGCTGGTCACCGCCGTGCGGAACCTGCTTGAGAACGCGGTCGTCTACAGCCCGGAGCGCACTCGGGTGGTCGTGTGCGTGAAGAAGCCAGGCGACGGCGGCGTCGAGATCAGCGTGACCGACCAGGGCATCGGCATCCCGGAACGTGACCTGGAGCGGATCTTCGAGCGTTTCTACCGTGTCGACCCGGCCCGCTCGCGGGTTACCGGCGGCACCGGGCTCGGGCTCGCCATCGTGAAGCACGTGACGGCCGCCCACGGCGGCCGGGTGACCGTGCGGAGCGTGGAAGGCGCGGGCTCTACGTTCACCCTGTGGCTACCACTGCGGAGCGAGCATGACGGCACAAGCGCCGATCGGATACGCGCCTAAAATTCCCGCCCTATCCCGGATACCCCGTCAGGAGGGACTTCATTGACACGCGTGCTCGTGGTCGAGGACGAGGAGTCGTTCAGCGACGCGATCTCGTACATGCTCCGCAAGGAGGGGTTCGAGGTGGCCGTCTGCGCGACCGGCCCGGATGCGCTCGAGACCTTCGACCGCACCGGGGCCGACCTCGTACTGCTTGACCTGATGCTGCCCGGCCTGCCGGGCAGCGAGGTCTGCCGGTCGCTGCGGGAACGGTCCAGCGTGCCGGTCATCATGCTGACCGCCAAGGATAGCGAGATCGACAAGGTGGTCGGCCTTGAACTCGGTGCCGACGACTACGTCACCAAGCCGTTCTCCTCGCGTGAGCTGGTGGCCCGCATGCGGGCCGTGCTGCGCCGCCGCGGCGACGTCGAGGAGGTCGCCGAGGCGACGCTTGAGGCCGGCCCGGTGCGGATGGACGTCGAGCGGCACGTGGTCAGCGTCCGCGGCGAGCCCGTGCAGCTTCCGCTGAAGGAGTTCGAACTCCTGCAGGTCCTGCTCCGCAACGCCGACCGGGTGCTGACCAGGATGCAGCTCATCGACCGGGTGTGGGGCGCGGATTACGTGGGTGACACGAAGACGCTTGACGTGCACATCAAGCGGCTGCGGGCCAAGATCGAGACCGACCCGGCCAGGCCGCGGCACATCGTCACCGTCCGCGGACTCGGCTACAAGTTCGAGTCTGTCGGCTGACCGCTTAGATTATTCCGAACGATCAGCCGCGACTGTCCCAGCCGACGGCTATCCGGTCAGCTGGACGGCGACGGCGACGGTGACGGCGTGGCGCTCGTCTTGGCCGCGGGCGTCTTGGTGGCGGAAGCGCTGGGGGTGGGGGTCGGTGCCGCGGAGTAGGTCGCGTAGTAGTACGACTGCGGCTCGACCGGGACGGTGATCGTGAGCGAGCCGGCGTGCTGGAAGTTCAGCGTCACCACGACCGTCTGCCCGCCGCTGAGCGGCTTCTTGAGGCCGTTGAGCACGACGTGCGGTTCCGGCCCGGTCAGGTAGACGGGGTAGTTCACGGGGAGGCTGATCGTGCCGCCGGTGAGCTTGACGCTGGCGGCCGCGCCGGGCGCCGACGCGCTCACCAGCGCGTCGGAGCTTGACCCGCCGTTGAAGAGCCCGAGGAACAGGCCGGCGGACGAGCCGGCCGGCAGGGAAGAGCCGGACGGGGCGGCGAGCACGAAAGCGTTGCTGATCGTGATTCCGTCGAACACGGTGTGGGTGCCTGCCGACGCCTGGTGGAACTCGAGCGTCGGGGCGTTGAGCCCGGCCTCGCACCCGGCGGTAGCCAGGGTCAGCAGGGCCATGGCACCGATCCCGATCAGCAGGCGGCGCGCCACGGTCTTCCCGGAGCTGCTGCGGATCACGCGAATGCCTCCTCGGTACTGGTGACGGGAGGGATGCGAGCACTCCCGTGGCGGCCACGCGGCCTGCCGGTCCACTACAGGCCGTAGAAATCGTATCGGTACTCGCCGCGCCCGACGCGCCGGGCCGGCGCTTCCCCGCCGGGGGTCCGGCTGTTCCTGGCGCTCGGCTGTTCCTGGCGCTCAGCTGACGGCCCGGCTGCCGGGCAACCTGAGCTCGCGCAGATCCGGGCCGAGCTGGAAGCCGGCCGGCAGGGTCCGGCGCACCCGCGCGGTCGCGTCGCTGTAGACGAGGACAACGGTGAGGCCGTGCGGGTGATAGGCGGCGCCGAGCACGTTGCTCCTGTCGTAGACCGCCACCGCGGTGCCGCCGCCGTACCGTGCCGTCAGGTCCGCCAGCTGCGCAATGGCGGTCCCCGCCGCCACGAAGTACAAGGCGACGTGTGCCGCGGCCGCCTGGCCGGCCAGGCGGCGCAGCGCGGGGCCGCAGTCGCAGTCCGCGGGCACAAGCGCGAGTGCCGAGCTCCGCAGGCTCCGCACCTGCACTGTCCTGTCGTCAAGCTGCACGGTTCCGGCCGGCAGGCTGGTCAGCGCGGTCCCGGCTGGCTGGGTGGGCGTCGCGGAGGACGCTGGCGCGGATGCCGGGCTGATCGTGATGACCGAGAGCATCGCGCCCGCGAGCAGCAACAGCGCGGCGCAGGTCGCTATCAGCGGCACGATCGCGGCATGCCCGCCGGACCCGCCGCGGGCGAACGGCCGGAACAGCCGCATGATCCGCTGCCGCCGTCGCCGTGCGCGCAGCTCCCGGCGGTATGCCAGCACGTCGCGATCGAGCTCCCGGGCATCGTCCGGGATCACAATGTTCACCGGAGGCAGGTTGCCATCGTCCCGCTCCGGCTCGCTGGCGAAGCTCACGGGTACCTCTTCCGGCCGCGGCGGCAGGCCGCGGCCCCTCTCCCTTCCAGTATGAGCCAGCGCTGGCGGCACGCGGACTCACCGGCCGCGATTCCCAGAGCCGACGGTGATCCTCAGGTAGACTAAAGTTCCGTCGTCAGCGGTGACGTGCGGGACCCGTAGTACTGGCGAGCTGACCGAGGTCGGCCCAACGCAGCTGCGCATCGTGCCTGGCTGGCCCATATGCCTGTTGAGTGCCTTGGCGTATGCTCGAAATTAGCTTATTGACCTGCATATTTGCCATCAAGGGCATTTTATCGCTGGTCCGGGTCATGGTAAGATAGCCTCCAGCGGAAGGGGTACTTGCCAGATGTCTTTTAAGGTCGGCGATACCGTCGTTTACCCTCACCATGGGGCTGCTCGCATCGAAGCCGTCGAGACTCGGACGATCAAGGGCGAGGAGAAGACCTATCTAGTCCTGAAGGTCGACAAGGGTGACCTGACCGTACGGGTGCCCGCAGACAACGCGGAGCTTGTCGGCGTGCGGGATGTGGTGGGTCAGGAAGGGCTAGAGCGGGTGTTCGAGGTGCTCCGTGCCCCGCACACCGAAGAGCCCACGAACTGGTCGCGGCGGTACAAGGCCAACCTGGAGAAGCTCGCTTCCGGTGACGTTAACAAGGTTGCCGAGGTCGTCAGGGATCTGTGGCGCAGGGACAAGGAACGTGGCCTGTCCGCCGGCGAGAAGCGGATGCTCGCCAAGGCCCGGCAGATCCTGGTGAGTGAGCTGGCGCT
>JASHPP010000688.1 GCA_030038035.1 Trebonia sp. | reverse complement strand
GACCCGCCGACGGTGAGGAAACCGTGATTCTGCAGGATCACGGCCTTGTTCGGGCCGAGCGCCGCCGCCACCCGCTTTCCCTCGGCCTCGTCGAGCACTACGCCGTTGAAGTCGTCATACAGCGAATGACTGCCGTAGAACGCGCAGGCGTCCTGGGTGATGGGATCAAGCAGCCGCCCCAGCGCCGACCACGCCTTCCCGTGCACCGCATGCGCGTGCGCCGCGGCCACCACATCGGGCCGGGCCGCATGGACCTGCGAATGGATGACGAACCCGGCCCGGTTGACCGGCCGGTCGCCGATCACGATCTCCCCGGCGGGACTGACCAGTTGCAGGTCAGAAACCCGGATCTGGCTGAACGGTACGGCGAGCGGGTTCATCCAGAAGTGATCCGGCAGCTCAGGGTCGCGGGCGGTGATGTGCCCGGAGACGCCCAGGCTGAAGCCGAGCTTCGCGAAGACCCGGAAGGCCGCGGCCAGCTGCTGCTTGCGGTATATCCTTCGACCGCGGCTCAGCGCAGGCGGGCCGGCAGGCTGTCGTATCCCCGCAGGATCCTGGTCGGGCGTCGCCGGGCGCCGGGCAGGAGCCGCAGCTCGGGGAAACGCTCGGCGAGGGCGCGCAGGCCCACCTCGCCTTCCATCCGCGCCAGCGAGGCGCCGAGGCAGTAGTGGCGACCGCCGGAAAATGAGACGTGGTCCCTGGCGTTTTCGCGGGCCACGTCGAACCGCTCGGGATGCGCGAACACGTTCGGGTCGCGGTTCGCGCCGGCCAAGACGGCCACCACCTGCGTGCCCTCGGGCACCGCCACGCCGGCCACCGACGTCGTGCGGGTGCTGATACGCGCGGTCAGCAGCACCGGAGGGTCAACTCGCAGCGCCTCGTCCACCGCGTTGGGCCACAGCGCGCTCTGCCCGCGCAGCAGGTCGCGCTGGCCTGGATGCCGGTCAAGCAGCGCGATCGCGTTCCCGAGCAGGTTGACCGTGGTCTCGAAACCGGCCGCAAGCACCAGCCCCGCGGTCGCCTTGAGCTCGCGGTCGTCCAGCGCGCCCTCCTCATCCCTTGCCTCGATCAGCTGGCTGAGCAGGTCCTCGCCCGGGTGGCGGCGCAGCTGCTCGACGTGGGTCCCCAGCCATTGGGCGAAGTCGCGCAGCGCGGCCGTGACCGTGCGGAACTGCCGCCAGCCGAGCCCGAAGTCGAGGCTGGGCGCCGCCCGCGTGCCCAGTTCCAGCACCAGGTCCCGCTGTCCGGCGGGCACGCCGAGGATCTCGCTGATAACCGTGACGGGAAGCTGCGCGCAGTAGGACGAGATCAGGTCGACCGGCGCCGCCGGGTCCAGCCCGTCCAGCAGCTCATGGGCGATCGCCTCCGTCCGCACCCGCAGCCGCTCCACCGCTCGTACCGTGAAGACCCGGGTGACCAGCTTGCGGTACCGCGTGTGGTCTGGCGGCTCGGTCACCAGCAGCGACGGCGGCTCGAGGGGGTGCTGCACGCGGGGAACCGTCCAGTTGAGCAGCCGCCCAAGCGGGCTGTCGGCGCGGGCCGGCATGCCGGACCGGAAGTCCGGGCTGGACAGGATCTCCCTGACCGCCGCGTGGTCGACCGTGAGGTAGGACACCCGCGACCGGAGCATCGGCCCGCGGGCGCGGGCCTCGGCGAGCAGTTCCCACACCCGACCGTCCGACGGGGGCGTCAGCATCAGGCGGCCCTGCAGGTCACCGCGCCGGGCTGCCGCGCTCATCACTAGCTGGGGCAGGCCGTAGGCCAGTCCCCAGTAGACGGCAGAACGCGCCTCCTCCCCCCAGCCCGGACCGTGCCTGTCCCGGCCGCCTGGAGCGTCAACAGCGGGGGCGGTCAGCGAGTCGGCGGCCATGGCGTCTCCCGCGGCAGCGATGAACGTACGTTAACCTGCTATCCGGTACGGTACGTGTGCGTACCAACGATGTGCAAGTCCTGTCCGCGCACCTGGGAGCCGTGATCGAGACGAGTGCCGCCGAGCCGGGCAAGGCCACCGCGGAACACCGCGAGCGGCTGCTGGCCGGCCTGGCCGCCGCGTTGCGGGAGCGCTCGTACGCCGAGATCACCGTCGCCGACGTGGTCCGCCACGCCCGGACGTCGCGGCGCACCTTCTACGAGCACTTCGCCGGCAAGCAGGACTGCCTGATAGCGCTCCTGCAGGAAGAGACCAGCCAGGCTGTGGCGCGCATCGCGGCCGCCGTGGACCCCCGCGCTCCCTGGCAGGCGCAGGTGCGCCAGGCGATCGAGTCGTGGGTCGCCGGCGTGCAGGACGACCCGGGCGTGCGGCTGTGCTGGATCCGCGTCGTCCCTTCCCTGGGAGGCGCCGCCCGCCCGCTCCTGCGCCGGACGATGGCGGCCTTCGCCGGCCTTATCCGCACCCTCGCCGAGAGCCCAGAACTGGTCAGTGCCGGGGTGACCCCGCTCGCCCCGCAGGAGACCGTCATGCTGCTCGGCGGCCTCAAGGAGCTGATCGCCAGCACCGTCGAGGACGGCGAGGACCTGTCCGCCATCATCGACGTCGCGACCGACGTGACGATCCGCATCCTCGCCCCCCATGCCGGGCCGGGCGCGCCGCCTGCGGGCTAACGGCCGCCGGCCCGCGCGATCACGCATGCCCAGCGGACGACGCGTCCGCCAGCGCCGCCGTGAACTGGTCGGATGTCACCGCGTCGCGGACCGCGACGCGGATCCAGCCCGGGCGCAGCCCGGGGAACGTCTCGCCGCGCCTGACCGCGAAACCCCGGCGGAGCAGCCGGGCGCGGATGTCCTCGATCCCGGTGTCGAGCAGGACGAACGACGCCTCGGCGTCCGGCACGACCCGCATCCCCGCGACGGCGTCGAGGCGGCGCAGCAAGTGCGCGCGCTGCGCCGAGAGCTCGCCTGCCCACCGCCCGGCCTCCCGCAGCGCACGCCCCGACGCGGTGGCGGCGCAGGCCGCCAGGGCCGGCGTGGAGACGGGCCACGGCGGCTGCCCGGCCCTCAGCCGGCCGATGATGCCAGGGGCGGCGAGCAGGTAGCCGGCCCGGAGCCCGGCAAGCCCCCAAGTCTTGGTGAGACTGCGGACGACGACGAGCCCGCTGAGGTCGGCGTGGCCCGCCGCCGATTCGCGCTCTCCCGGCAGGCAGTCGGCGAACGCCTCGTCGACTACGACGATCCTCCCCGGCCTGATGAGCGCGAGCACGGCCGGGCGGGGATGAGCGACCGAGGTTGGATTGGTCGGGTTGCCGATGAAGACGAGGTCCGCGTCCGCGGGCACGAGCGCCGGGTCGAAGGTGAAAGGGAACGGCAGGATGACCCGGTCAACCCGGTGCCCGGCCGCGCGCAGCGCCGCCTCAGGCTCGGTGAACTGCGGGTGGACGACGACCGCGTGCCCGGGCCGCAGCGCCCGTGCCAGCAGCACGAAGGCCTCGGCCGCGCCCGCGGTCAGCAGAACCTCGTCCTGAGCACGGCCGTGCCGGGCCGCCACCGCGGCGACCGCCTCCCGCTGGTCCGGGTACGCCGCGAGGTCGGTGTCCCGAATGCGTGCCGCCAGCCAGCCCGGCGTCCCGCCCGCCCGCACGTTGACCGCGAGGTCGACAAGGCCGGGAACGAGGTCAGCGTCACCGTGGTGACCCAGGTCGAAACTCAACCGCGGGACCGTTCGGCGGGCGGCAGCTGCACGTGCCCACTATGCCACCTCTAGTCTTGACCGCGTGCCCGCCCGCCTCCGCCAGCGCCGCGCCCGCGCGACAGCCCTCGGGCTGCTGGCCGGCGTGGCGCTCGACCAGATAGCCGGGGACCCGCGCCGCGGCCACCCGGTCGCCGTGTTCGGCGCCGCCGCCGGCAGGCTGGAAGCCCGGATGTGGCGTGATGACCGCGCCGCCGGGGCCGGTTACGCCGCGCTGCTCATCGCGGTGCCCGTGCTGCTCGGCCTGCTGCCGCGCAACCTGCCCGCGGCCTGGCTGGCGACGGTCACGGCCGCCGGCACCTGGGCGGTGGTCGGCTCCCGGTCACTGTCGGCCGAAGCCGATGCGGTCGCCGCGCACCTGCGGCAAGGCGACCTGCCCGCGGCCCGCCGCCAGCTCACCCACCTCGTCGGCCGCCGGACGGACTTCCTCGACGAGGCGGAGATCGCCAGGGCCGCGATCGAGTCGGTGGCCGAGAACACCTCCGACGCGGTGGTCGCGCCGCTGCTGTGGGGCGCGGTCGCGGGGCTGCCTGGCCTGCTGGCCTACCGGGCGGTCAACACGCTGGACGCGATGGTGGGGCACCACAGCCCGCGGTATGAGAACTTCGGCTGGGCGTCCGCGCGGGCCGACGACGTCGCCAACTACCTGCCCGCCCGGCTGACCGCCGCGCTCACCGCCGCGGTCGCTCCCGCGGCAGGCGGCAGACGGCGTGCGGCGCTTTCTGTCGCCCGCGCGGACGGGCGCCGCCACCCGAGCCCGAACTCGGGGGTGCCCGAGGCGGCCTTCGCAGGCGCGCTTGGCGTGCGCCTCGGGGGACGCAACGACTACGGGTCGCATGCCGAGGACCGCCCCGTCCTCGGCGGTCGCGGGCGCGCGCCGCAGGTGGACGACATCGCCCGCGCCGCGCGGCTGAGCCGCGCGGTCACGGCAGCGGCGGCGCTGTGCTGCGCCGCGATCGCCGCCGCGCGAGCCTGACAATCAGGGAAAGCCGGCTGGCCTGCGCCAAGAGCAAGCCGGCTGGCCTGCGCCAAGAGGAAATTCTGTGCCGACAGGAATTCAGCCGACGCTGTTGCGCGGCCGCCAGGCGGCCGGCGGCGGCGGCGCGGCCTCGACGGCGTCGGCGAGCTCGGCGGCACGGTCATCGCCCACGATGGAGGCGAGCCAGGCCTGAAGCTGCGCGGCGTCCGGGCTGGCGAACCGCTCGGTGCCGTACAGGTCCTCGGTGCCGCCGGGGCCGGGCAGCAGGATCATCCAGGTCGCGGGCTGGTCCGGCTCTGCGGTGTAGGTCAGCACGCAGGACAGCCCCGTCTCGTCGTGGAGCTCGTACCTGGTCACGTGGTCGAGGTTAGTTCTCACAACGCTCATCTGCGCCTCCTGTGCCAGTGGTGTGGATGGTGCTGGTGAGTGCTGGTCCTGGGTACCTACCCCCCGGCCTGCGCCACCGAACAAGGCCAGCGCTGCGCCGGTACAGGCCGCCCGTGGCGTGCCCGTACACTCTTGGTCTTTTCGCTTGATTGCGGACGAATGGCGGCAAGCTGGCGTTCATCTGGCACGCGGAAGGTATGGCCCATGCCTGAGAACTCACGTGCCTTGCGCGGCCTCACCCGCCGCAATTTCGTCCTTGCGGCCGGCGCCGGGGTCGCCGCCGTCGCCGCGTCCGTCGCCTTGTCCGACGGCTACTCCGCCGCGGCGGCGACCCCCGCCGCGCAGGCGTCGGGAACCGTGCCCGAGCAGATCCACCTCACCTGGGGCGAGGACACGTCGAGCGAGATGACGGTGTCCTGGCTGTCCCAGTCGCCGCAGGTAGCGCCGCAACTCCTGGTGCAGGGGCCGTACGGCCGCGGCCGCGTCGTCCGCGCCTTCCGCCGGACCTACACCGACGGGCTGAGCGGCGAAACCGTGTACGCCTACCACGCGCCGGTCAGCGGCCTGTCGCCCGCGACCAGCTACACGTACGTGGTCAGCGACGCGGCCACCCCGGCGGTGACGTTCACCAGCCGGTTCACGACCGCGGGGCAGGGCCGCTTCCCGTTCGCCTTCACCAGCTTCGGCGACCTCGCCACGCCTGGCGCGGGGGCCACCTACACGCTCGCGGACGGCTCCACCGTCGCGTCGGCCACCTATAGCGAGTCGCAGTGGAACGCCTACAACGCGGTCGGCGAGGTGGAGAACCTGGCCCCGCTGTTCCACCTGCTCAACGGGGACCTGGCGTACGCCGACAAGGAGACCATCACGAGCACGGGGGGCACCACGACCGCGGCAGGCGCGCAGACGGCGCCGACGGTGTGGCGCGACTTCGGCCTCAACGTGCAGCGCTCGGCGGCCAACCGGCCGTGGATGCCGGCCATCGGCAACCACGAGGCCGAGCTCGACAACGGGCCGCAGGGGTACGCGGCGTTCCACGCCAGGTACCACGTCCCGTCCAACGGGACCCAGTACCGGGGCAGCTTCTACACGTTCCGCGTCGGCTCGGTGGCGTTCATCGCCCTCGACGCCAACGACGTCTGCTACCAGGGCTCCGGCGCCTACAACGTAGGCGGGGTCGCCACCACCGACGCCGCGGGCAACCCGATCCCGGCGACGGCGGCGCAGTACAACCAGTACTACACGG
>JASHPP010000687.1 GCA_030038035.1 Trebonia sp. | reverse complement strand
CGCTCGTAGTGCGAGATCGCGGCCTTGGCCTGGCCATCGGCCAGGTATGCCTCGGCCAGCTTCTGGCACGTTGCCGTGGTGTCCGGATGCCGGGGCCCCTGGACGCGCTCCCGGTCTCGCAGCGCGCGGCGGTAGCGGCCGATGGCGTCGGAAAGCTGGCCCGCGGCCCGGTAGGCGGCGGCCAGGTCCTCGCGCGCGGTGAGCGTCTCGAGGGTGTCGGCTCCCACCGAGCGTTCCCAGCCGGTGGCGACCTCGGCGAGGATCGCGACGGCCTCGCCGAACCGGTTCGCCGCAACCAGCGCCAGGCCCAGGTCACGGCCTGCCGCGATCGTGCCGGCGTGTTCAGGCCCCAGCCTGGCTGCCCGGTCGGCCCTGATGCGCTCGAGCAGCGCGATGGACTGCGCCGCGTGCCCGGCGCTCAGGTGCGCCCGGGCAAGCTGCTCGTTGATCCCGGCGGTCGCCGGGTGGTCGGGGCCGAGCACCCGGTCGCTGATCCTGGCGAGCTCCTCCCAGTACGCGACCGCGGGTCCGGTGAGCCGCGCGGCGTCCAGGCTGCGCCCGGCGCGCAGCAGCAGCGCGTGGCACCCGCCCTCCCACAGCAGGTCCCCCGAATACCGCCGCACGCTTTCCGCGCACGAGCGCAGGCTGCGCGCCAGCCATTCGGCCGGCTCATCGGCAGGCCAGGCCTCGAGCAGCGCGTCGGCCGCCGCGACCGCGGCGCCCTTGAACATCGCCACCGGCATGGCCGCCCGCACCGCCGCCTGAACGAGCCAGCTCATCCGCAGCAGCGGCGGCGCCGAGGCCGGATCGGCGGTGATCAGGCCCGCGAGCTCCAGGGCCGCCAGCCCGTCCTCGACCGCGGGGGCGGCCCCCGCGGGGTACGGTGGGCCCGGGTAGGGGGCGGCCCCGGCCGCGGCGCAGTACTCGCGCGCGGCTGAGGTCTCGAACACCGTGCCGGGGATCCCGTTGCCGTCGAGCAGCGCGCCGACAATCAGCAGGGGCTGGGCGCTTCCCGGTGACAGCAGGTCCGCGTGGTCGACGGACAGCGCCCAGGTGATCGCGCCGGCCACGGGTTCGGCGACCGCGACGGCCGCCGCCCCGAGCACCTGCTCTCGCCTGCGCAGGAAATGCTCGCGGTAGTCATGACACGTGAGTTCCGAGCTTGCGATCACCGCGCTGGCCTGGGCGAGCGCAAGCGGCTCGTGGCCGAGGTCACCGACCAGGTCGATGGCCCCCTGCCGTTGATCGAGGTCGGCGGCGAGGCGGCCGACCAGGTAGCTCAGGGCCTCGCGCCGGCTGAACGCCCCGACGGGGACGACCTGCGCGCGGTGCCCGAACAGCGTCGCCGAGTCCGGCGTGGTGACCAGGACCCGGCCCGTCGGCCCCTCCGGCCAGAGCCGGTCGACGGCGGCGGCGTCCGTCAGGTCGTCGATGACCACGAGCCACGGGCGGCCGAAGTCGCGCAGCCAGCCGATGAAGCGCGCGGAAACCGACTCCGCGCCGCCCGACAGCTGCACGCCGAGCGCCGCCGCCGCCTCGCCGTAGCTGGACAGCACCTGCGCCCGGCTCGTGCCGGTTACCCAGATCACCAGGTCGACCGCGCCGGCCTGCCAGAGGGACTGCGCGAAGGAGACCGCGAGCTGCGTCTTGCCGCACGAGTCCCGCCAGCCGCGCGGCCCCGCGGCCGCGCGGTCGGGGACAAGCGCGACCGTCATGCCAGGGGCAAGCGCGTGCTGGAGGAGCTGCCCGGTCTCCGGCCTGGCGATGAACCCCTGGGCCAGCGGCGGCGCCGATCCGCTCCAGACCGGTCGCGGCTGCTGGTTACCTGCTGACGTTGCCCGCATGCCGCCTTGTGCCGGGCTGTCCATCGTCGCCACCACCTACATCCTTGGCGACACGGCGGTCCGCCCGGGCCTTGCCGCGTCACGGGAATGCGCGGCGGAGATGGCCTCCACCAGGGTTATCAGGACCTGCTTGACCGAGCCGACGTCGCGGGCGTCGCACAGCATGACCGGGACCGCCTGGTCGAGGTCGAGGGCGACGCGCACTTCCTCCGGGTCGTAGCGGGGGGCGTTGTCGAAGCAGTTGATGGCGACCACGAACGGCAGCCTGCGCCTTTCGAAGTAATTGACCGAGGGAAAGCAGTCGGTGAGCCTGCGGACGTCGGCGAGTATCACCACGCCGAGCGCGCCGTAGGCCAGTTCGTCCCACAGGAACGAGAAGCGCTCCTGGCCGGGCAGGCCGAACAGGTACAGCACGAGCTGGCTGCCGATCGTGATCCGGCCGAAGTCAAGCGCGACCGTCGTCGTGGTCTTGGCGCCGACACCGGACAGGTCATCGTAGCCGACGCTCGCCGTGGTGAGCCGCTCCTCGGTGCGCAGCGGCCGGACCTCGCTGATCGCGCCGACCAGTGTCGTTTTCCCCGACCCGAACCCGCCCGCGATGAGGATCTTGTGTGCGGCGAGCAGGGCGGCGCCGTCAGAGTGCGCGGAGCCCATTCAGTATCTCCTGGAGGACGTCGCTGCCGGTCCGCTGGCCGGCTGGCCGTTGTCGCACGACCGTGATGGCGCCTTGGACCGTCAGGTCGGCGAGCAGGACCCGTACCACGCCGACCGGCAGCGTCGTGTCCGCGGCGATGTCGGCCACGGTGATCTGCCGCTGGCACAGGGTCAGGATCCTGCGGTGCTCGGGGGTCAGGCTGGCGGGATCGCGGTCGGCGGCCTCCCCGGGGTGCCCGGTGGCGGTGACGACCGCGAGCAGGTCGAGGACCTCGCCGTCGGCGGGCTCCGTCCGGCCGCCGGTGACCGCGTAAGGACGCACCACGGGACCGGACCCACGGCGTCTCCAGTTGTCCCCCGAGGGCACCGCACTCACTCCACCGGGATCTCGATCACCGGGAACCGCGGCAGGGCTGCCAGGTGCGGTCGGGCGCGCTTGGCCAGCATCGCCATCTCGTAGGCGACCGCGCCTGCGTCGGCGTCCGCCGGGCACAGCGCCGCCAGGCAGCTGCCCTCCCCGGCCGCGATGACGAAGAAGATCCCCTGCTCAAGCTCGATGGCCGTCTGCCTGACCCCGCCTGCCCCGAAGCGCTCTCCCGTGCCCGCCGCCAGGCTCTGCACGGCGGCCGCGACCGCCGACAGGTGCTCGGCGTCCTCACGGGACAGGTCCTTCGAGCAGGCGATGAGCAGGCCGTCACGGGACAAGATCACCGCCCGGCGGAAATCCTTCACCCGTTCGGCTAGGTCATCAAGCAGCCAGGCGAGGTCTCGCGCGGGACTGCCTCCCTCCGCCATCACTCCTCCTCGCTCTCCCGTGCGCCATCAGGTGCGGTGTGACGGCTCCGGTGCCAGCTTCGCTGCAGCGAGGCGGCGAGCGTTCGCGCTTCTTCTGGCGCCGGGCCTTCGGGCAGGGCATGACGCGGGGCGGCGGGTTCGCCGGAGGGGACGGCAGCTCCCAAATCGTCCCACGGTCCTGCCGCTGCCGCTGCCGCTCCCGCTCCGGCGGGGCGGACGCGGCGGGGAAGGCCGTTGATCGTGGTCGGCGCCGGCACTTCAGGGAAGTCGCCGGAGCCGTCGGGGGCGCCAAGCGCGGAGCCAAGCATCGTGTCCAGTGTGGTGTCCAGTGTGGTGCCCCCGTCGGCCGGCGCGGCGGCCAGCTGCGCCTGCGCCTGCGCCTGTGCCGTGGCGCCCTGCCCCGCGTCCGCGGGCACCGGCTCGGGGAGCCCGGCACCCGCCGCCAGCGAGAGCACCTCGGCGCCCTGCAGGTTCAGCCGGGCAGCCCTGCCGCCGTCCACGGCCAGGTCGGCGGCGCCGGGGCCGGCGCCCGCGCCAACCGCGGTGCGCGGGCCCGTGGCCGGCTCCGCCGCTGGGGTGACGATGCTGTCGGGCAGCACCACGACCGCCTTCGTCCCCCGGTAGGGAGACGGGGTCAGCGAGACAAGGACGCCGTGCCGGGCGGCGAGCCTGCCCGCGACGAACAGGCCGAGCCGGTCGGCGTCGGCGAGGTCGAAGTCCGGCGGGCTGGCGAGCTGGGCATTGATCAGGACGAGCTGCTCCGTCGGGATGCCCAGGCCGCGGTCCTCGACCTCGATGGCGAAGCCGTTGGCCACCCGCTCGGCCCTGACCTCCACCCGCGTGCTCGACGGCGAGAACAGCGTGGCGTTCTCGATGAGCTCGGCCAGCAGGTGGATCATGTCGGTGACCGCGGGGGCGGCCACCGCGTCGTCGGAGTCCGTGATGACGGTCACGCGCGTGTAGTCTTCGACCTCCGCCACCGCGGCGCGCATGACGTCGATGACCGGCACCGGCCCGCTCCAGGAGCGCCCGGAGGCGGCACCGGACAGGATCGTCAGGCTTTCCGCGTGCCGGCGCATCCGCGTGGTCAGGTGGTCGAGCGTGAACAGGTCCGCCAGCGCCGCGGGGTGGGCTGCCTGCTGCTCCAGGCTGTCGATGATGCGGAGCTGCCGGTGCAGCAGCGACTGGTTGCGCCGGCCGAGGCTGACAAGGATCTGCCGGAAACCGTTGCGCAGGCCCGCCTCGGCGGCGGCCGAGGCGGCGGCCGCGTGGTAGAGGTCGGCGATGGCGGCCGAGGCCGCGGCGATCTCGGTGATCGTCAAGTCCGGCTGGTGCACCGCGCCGCCGTCGACCGCGGCCTGCGCTCCGTCCTCCCCGTTGCGCACCGCCGCGATTACCCGGGGCAGCCGCTGTTCGGCGAGGTCGCTGGCCGTCTCGGTCAACCGCGACACCTCCGCCACCAGCCGGCGCGTGAGCCAGGTCAGCCGGATGACCACGGCGATGACCACGATGAGCCCCGCGGCTGCTATCACCGCGCCCCCGGTCAGCGCGCGCTGACTGGGTGACGCCGAACTCAGCCAGCTCAGCTTGTCCAGCCGGCCGTCGAGCACGAGTCCCGTGAGCACTCCCCAGAGCACCATCAGGCAGGTGACCGGCAGGATGAGACCGGCACCGAGGTAGAAGCTCATGGAACGGCTGGCCGCACGCGGGGACGCGTGGCCCGGGGAGCTGGGTACGCCCATACGTCACTCCTCCGATTTTTCGCCGCGCGTGGAACCGGATGCGTCAAACGGGCGATCCAGGCCCCATTGTGTCCGGGTCCAACAGTAACGCCGGGGCGCTTCGCCTGACTGTTATATCGGGCAATGTGGCCTTATGCATCCGCGGGAAAACGGCGCTGCCGCAGGATCCACGAAAATCTAAACCCATTATTCCGAACGGACACTCGCGTCTCCCCAGCTCGACGCCAGGACAACGGCGCCGGTGGTGAACCAGGCCGCCCGGACGAACCTGCCGCCTGGTCCCGCCGGATAACCCCGGCGGGACAACCGCCGCGGCTACCAGCGACCGTGGTGAATGACTTCTCCGATCGGCCGGCGATTGGGCTTTGCTATCGGGCGCAGCGGCCGGTCGGCGGGATAGCCGACGCCAATCAGGTAGGCGACGTCGTGATCGGCGGGCACGCCGAGGATGGAACGCGCCAGGTCCTGGTCGCCGACCGAGGAGTGTCCGGTGCCGAGGCCGAGGTCAGCCGCGGCGACCAAGATGGCGAACGTGGCCTGCCCGAGGTCGTACTGGCTGATGAGGCGGCTGCGGTCCTCGTCGTAAACGGGGATGACCAGCGCGATGGCCGCGGCCGCGCCGGCGATGTGCCCGGCGCCGCGCCACACGGTGGACAGCTCGCGCAGCTGCTCGCGATCGGTGACGATGATGAAGTCCCAGTGCTGCCTGTTGGCAGCAGAAGGGGCCCGCCAGCCTGCCTCGGCGATCCGTTCGAGATCCGCCTCCGACACCGGGTCGGGCAGATAGCTGCGGACGTTGCGGCGCGCGCGGATGGCGTCCCAGGTCTCCATTGTCAGGCTCCTTCGCTGCGTGAGCATTCCCTATCGTCCTGGTACAGATAATGCACGAAATCTACAGCGGTCGCCTGCCGCCCCGTCGCCCGGCTGCCCCCAGCGGCCCCGAGGGTTCGCCGACAGTCGGCGGGGAATGCTTTGCGGACGTGAGGGCTGGTGATGACGGGAAACCGGCCGTGCGGCTCACCGCCTGGGTCGACGGCTGGGTGCAGGGTGTCGGATTCCGGTACTGGGTGCGGCTCAGGGCCGGCGATCTTGGCCTCGCCGGCTCGGCGACGAACCTGGCC
The DNA here is from genome assembly GCA_030038035.1 of Trebonia sp. The sequence goes on along the minus strand of JASHPP010000687.1, from coordinate 705 downwards.
GACGGCAGGGTCGAGGTGGTGGCTGAGGGTAGCGAACATCAGTGCCTGCGGCTGCTCGCCGAACTCGAGAGCGGCGCCGGACCGGGCCGGGTGACGCGCGTCACGCGACGCTGGGATACCCCGACGGGTGATATGTCCGGCTTTGTGGCGAGGTAACGGCCAGGGTCCGCGCTGACCGGCCGAGCGGCCGCTCAGCGCCGCGACCTGCGCCACCCGAATGCTGGGGGCAATAACGAGGCCATCCAGGAAATTCCGGTGAAATCAACAGCGACAACCTGACAGATGCGGTACATCATGGTCGGTGAGCCACCGGCTAGGAGGCGGTATCCGGCTGGCCATAACGCGGAGTAACCAGGAAGGCAGGAAACTACTTATGACGCAGCGAAGCCTTGAGGATCTGCTGCAGACAGTGAACCCAGTCGAGCTGCTGCGCAGCTCCCAGGACGGAGCCTACGTCTACCCGGTGGTGCCCACGGAGTTCACCAACTGGATGACTGAGCAGCGCGCGTGGACGCAGACCTGCGTGCTGTACGACCAGAGCCACCATATGGCGAACCTGTACGTCAAGGGGCCGGACGCGCTCAAGCTGATCTCCCACCTCGGCATCAACACGTTCCAGAGCTTCCCGCTCAACAGGGCCAAGCAGTTCGTTCCTGTCAGCTACGACGGCTACGTGATCGGCGACGGGATCCTCTTCCACCTGGA
>JASHPP010000686.1 GCA_030038035.1 Trebonia sp. | reverse complement strand
GCGAGCGCCGCCTGCATGACGAACGCCTCATCCCATTTCAGCCGCTTCCGCGCGTGATCCAGGTCCTGGCGATCGTGCGGCCGGTGGATCGCGCGGATGGCCGTCTCCCGCGGCCAGAGGCGGTATTTCTGCCTGATGTCTTCCGGGAGCGGGTCTTCGCCCGCGTCCAGCGTGTCCAAGATGACCTGGATCGACCTGGAGATGGCCCAGGAGCTGAGCTTGGCGCTGGCCGGGTAGATCGGGATGAGCTCGGTCGCGTACTCGGCGGCCAGTTCGGCGGTGATCCGGTGGTCTTCGTATGCGTCGGGCAGCAGCTCGTATTCCGGATGCACCAGCTGGCGGCGACCGCGGAAGGCCGACACCGTCCCGGCGAACAGCCCGAGCGTGCCCGGCTGCAGCTGCCTAACGTGGTATGCCGCCTTGGCGAAGAACGTCAGCGTCAGGATCGCGGTGCCGTCGGTGACGATCACCTCGGCCCGTTCGTTTGGCCGCAGCGGCCTCCCCTTCGGCTGCCTCCAGTTCGGCCCGCGCATGGGGACCAGCCGCACCTGCGCCACCCGCGCGAGGACCGTGACGTGATCGTTTTCGCGCAGCCCGGCCAGGCCAGTCAGCTCGCCCCGCGTGTAGTACCGGCGGGGGTAATGCCTGAGCAGGTCGCCAACCGTCCGCAGGCCCAAAACGCTCTCGAACACGTCGCTCGTCCTCCGGCCGAGCGGCCGGATCAGCGGATCGCGGAGCGTGGTCACAGTTGGCAGCATAGAAGCGCCGGCCGACATTCCGGCCCAGAACCGGTGCTGCGGATGCGCGCGGCCCGGCTGGTCCCTCCGGTCCTGGGACAAGACGCTGGCGGTCGTCTCAGATGCTGGGACACTTTTTACTAGATAGGACACGAAACGCCTGTTTTTTCGTGGCTTTTGTCCGTTTTGTCCATACCCCGTGTATCCTAAGTTGGGCGTGAGCGCCAGTCGCGGCGGCCGACCCGAACGCTTCCAGGCGGCGGGTGGTTCCTGGGCGGGTGGTTCGCGCGGCGGCGGCAGTTCGGGTATGCTCTGCAAGCTGCCTCGTTCCTGCTGGCACCCATCGTCGCGGGCGCAGGCGCCGACAGACTCTACTAATCCGATCAATGGAGGCAGCCGTGGCTTCGGTCTGCGACATATGCGGCAAGAGGCCGGGCTTCGGCAACAACGTCTCGCACTCGCACGTCCGCACCCGCCGCCGCTGGAACCCCAACATCCAGACCGTTCGCGCTATCGTGCCCGGAAGGCGCAAGCGCCTGAACGTCTGCACCTCCTGCATCAAGGCGGGCAAGGTCAGCCGCTAACCGGCCAGGAGAGCCGGCAGCCGGGACAGTCGGCGGGCGCGAGAGTCAGCGGCTGCGGCGGTCAGCGGAAGTGCTGCCAGCCGCCTGGCCCCTCGTAGGGGACGCCATCGACGGTGACCCGGCCCGCCCGGGCGGGGCCGCCGGCGGCGCCACCCGCGTCGGCACCAGGCTCGCCACGCGCGATCACGACCGCCTCGCGCACCGTGCCTATCACGCGCCACCGGGCCGGCAGCGCCGCCGCCGGCGGGAACGCGGCGACCAGCGAGTGGTCCTCGCCGCCGGCCAGCGCCCACCGCAGGGCAAGGGCCGCGGGGGAGACGGGGGGGCCCGTTCCTGATGGCGGGGGAAGAGCACCGGCTGCCCTGGCAAGCGGGTCGCCGGTCGCGAGCGCCGAAGTGTCGATGTCGATCCAGACACCGCTGGCATCGGCCACATGGCCGAGATCGGCCACCAGGCCGTCGCTGACGTCGATCATGGCGGTGGCGCCGAGCAGCGCCGCCTCTGGGCCCGCGTCGTAGGGCGGCGCGGGGCGCAGGTGAGCCGCCACGAGCGCCGGGAAGGACGTCACGCCCGCGGCAAGCAGCGCGTGCCCGGCGGCCGAATATCCCAGCGGGCCCGCGACGGCCACGACGTCACCCGGCCTCGCGCCGGCGCGCCGCAGCGGCGGGCGGCCCGACAGGTCGCCGAGCGCGGTCACCGACAACAGCACCGAGTCCGCGCCCGCGGTGTCGCCGCCGACGACGCCGGCGCCGGCCCGGCCGGCCTCGTAGGCCAGCCCGGCGGCCAGGTCGAGCGCCCACTGCGCCGTCAGCGTGCCCGGCGCGCCCAGCGCGACGAGCAGCGCGGTCGGCGCCGCGCCCATGGCCGCGATGTCCGCGAGGCTGCGCGCCGCGGCCTTCACGCCTATGTCGTACCCGGACGACCAGGAGAGCAGGAAATGCCTGCCCTCAAGGAGCATGTCGACCGCGGCGACCACGCTTCCGGACGGTGCCGACACTATCGCCGCGTCGTCGCCGATGCCGAGTTCCGTGCCCGGCCCCGGCGGCAGCTGTGCGGCCAGCGCCGCGATCAGCCCCCATTCGCCCAGGTCAGCCAGGGATTCGCCAGAGCCAGTGATCACGCCTCCCCGCGCCGCCTCGCCACATTCGACCCTAAAAGTGCCACACCGGAGCGACACCGGTCTGGACCACTACGGTACCGTGACACAACAGGGGCAGCTGTCCTACTCTGCCCCTAGGAGGACGCCATGGTGCAGGCATACATCCTCGTTCAGACCGAGGTCGGCAAGGCCGCCGACGTGGCCCGGCAGATAGCGGAAATCGCCGGGGTCACGCAGGCGGAGGATGTGACCGGCCCCTATGACGTCATAGTGCGCGCGCGGGCTGAGAACGTGGACGAACTCGGCAAGCTTGTGGCCGCCCAGATCCAGGCCGTGGAAGGGATCACCCGGACGCTGACCTGCCCGGTCGTGCACATCTGAACAGCACGTCGTGCGCGTCTAAGCACCAAGCAGCTCACCGGCGAGCGAGGCCGTCCTCGCGCCCACGCCGAGCGCGACCGCTGCCCTCAGGTCCTCAGGCGTGTCCACGTCGCGCCTGAGTCCCGGGATGTCCGGCAAGTCCAGCTCGTGTCCCCCGCCCGCCGTGTGCCGCGCCCGGGACGCGCCGCCGAACCTCGGCCGGAACGCCGTCCCTGGCGGCACGGCGTACATCGTCGTGCCCACCCCGGCGGCGTCCGCCACGAACGCGGCCACCCCGGCACCGGTCACCGCACCGTTGACCCAGGCGCCGTTGGCCGCCCCGCGCAGCGCCCGGCTGAGCTCCGCGGGGCGCAGCGCGGGCAAGTCCGCGGCCAGCGCCGCGATCCCGCTGGCCG